>CAZTAB010000461.1:0-4687 GCA_964611475.1 uncultured Verrucomicrobiota bacterium
CCGACTCCGCCGGGTTGCCGAATGCGGAGGAGGGCGAGAGGTTGCCAAGAAGGGTGAGACTCCAGCCGCCGGTACCGTGCATGGTGCGCGCGACGTAGTAATTGGTTGGGGGATAGTTGCCGTCGTGGTCGCCCGCGTAGGTCAGCAACCCGATCCCGACCTGATGGAGATTGCTCCTGCACGCTGTCCGCCTCCCTTTCTCCAGGGCCTGGTTCAGCGCCGGTACCAAGAGCGCGGAAAGAACCGTGATGATGGCAATAACGACCAGCAACTCGACGAGCGTAAATGCGCATCGAGCGTGTCGACGAGACGAGGTGTCCCGGGTCCTCTTGGTTCCCGAATGGTGGCTAACGGGCAATGGTGTCCCTAAAGCCTTCGGGAACCTCGGCAAGACGCTGGGCCTCAAAGTCGTACGACATCATCCCGGTCGTGGCTCGGGCGATCTCTTTGCCGGTGGCCGAATTGGACAGTCGGTAGACCAGGGTGAATCCGCAGGTGGACCACTCCTGCACCGCCAGCTCGATCCGGATCGTGTGGCCATACCGTGCCTGGGCTTTGAACCGGATCGAGAGGTCAACCATGATCAGCCCGGCCCCCCCCGCATCCAGCTCGCTCCAACCGTGCTCCGCCAGCCACCGTACCCGCGCCTCATGCAGGAACGAGGCAACGCTGTCGTTCCCCAGGTGGTTCCCGTAATTCAGGTCCGTAATCCGGACGGGAAGTTCGGTGGAAAAGAGGTAGGTATCGGGGAGAAAAATGGAAATCCGTGCCGACGTCATGAAACCTCAATATTCAATATTCCGTATCGTTCAGCACGCCCGGCAACGACAAATATGGAATGTCCAGTTTCGAATGTCGAAGCGTCATGCCATCAGGCCGGCTGCAGTTCGCCCATCGCATCCCGCAGCACGTACTGCAGAATCCCGCCGTGCCGGTAGTACTCGACCTCGATGGCGGAATCGATCCGGCAGAGGACTTCGAATGCCTTGTCGTCGGCCGTCACCTGCAGCGTTTTTCTCGGCCCGAGATCGGCCGAGATGCCGGAGATGGCGAAGGTCTCTCTTCCCGTAAGACCCAGCGACTCCGCAGTCTGGCCTTCCATGAATTCCAACGGCAGCACGCCCATCTCGACCAGGTTGCTGCGATGAATTCGCTCAAAGCTCTCCGCAATCACGGCGCGGACGCCCAGCAGGTAGGTTCCCTTGGCGGCCCAGTCGCGGGATGAGCCGGCGCCATACAGTTTCCCGGCCAGCACCACGAGGGGTGTACCCTGCTCCCGGTACTGGATCGCCGCGTCGTACATCGAAGCCTGCTGGCCCGTGGGGTGAAAGCGCGTGTAGCCGCCCTCGCGATCGGCGAGCTTGTTTCGAATGCGGATGTTCGCGAACGTTCCCCGCATCATCACCTCGTGATTCCCTCGGCGTGACCCGAAGGAGTTGAAATCACGCGGCTTCACCCCGTTGTTTCGAAGGTATTCCGCCGCGGGACTGTCCATGGGGATGGCTCCGGCGGGTGAGATGTGGTCTGTTGTTATGAAGTCGCCGTAATAGCCAAACACCGCCGCACCCGCAACGTCCGTCAGCGGGGGGGGATGTGTGCTGAATCCATCAAAAAAGGTGGGCTCGCGCACATAGGTTGAGTCGTCGCTCCAGTCGTAAACCATGCTCGCTTCGCTGGAAAGCTTCGTCCAGGACTCGTCGCCTGCGACGTCGTCGTACAGGTTCAGATAGGTCTTTGGATCAATGGAGGTTTGAATCAGCTTCTGGATTTCCGCCCGGTCCGGCCAAATGTCATTTAGGTAGACCGGCGCGCCGTCCTTTCCTGTGCCAATGGGGTCATTCAGCAGGTCGGCCCTTGCCGTTCCCTTCAGAGCGTAGGCCACGACAAGGGGAGGAGAACAGAGGTAGTTCGCCTGGGTGAGAGGATGGATCCGGCCCTCGAAATTCCGGTTGCCACTGAGCGCGGATGCGACCACGAGGTTGCTCGCCTTGATCGCCTCCTCAATTTCCGGTTTCAGCGGACCGCTGTTCCCTATGCATGTGGTGCATCCGTAGGCCACCACGTAGAACCCCAGCTGCTCCAGGTACGGGAGCAATCCGGAGCGCTGGAGGTATTCCGTGACGACCCGCGACCCCGGCGCGAGGCTTGTCTTGACGTGCGGAGCGACGGTGAGGCCTTTCTCCACGGCTTTCTTGGCCAGCAGGCCCGCGCCCAGCATCAGTTGCGGATTGGAAGTATTGGTGCAACTCGTAATGGCGGCGATAACGACCGACCCGTGTTTCAGCGTTCCAAAGGCACCCGCTTCTGCGGTTTTGTCCGTGTCGGGGCCCTCAATTCCAAAACCGCGGTCTTCCCGGGACCATGTTAATGACGCGGCGAAGTCGGCGAGGAGGTTCCGGACGAACACGCGATCCTGGGGGCGCTTGGGCCCGGCCACAGATGGCTCCACGAGGGAAAGATCGATCTCGACGACCCGTGTGAATTCGGGCTCTGGGCTGTCCGGTGTCCGGAACAAGCCCTGGGCGCGGCAGTAGGCCTCGACCAGCTCAATGTGGCCCTCTGTCCGACCGGTCTCCCGGAGGTACTTCAGGGTGGATTCATCAATGGGGAAGAATCCCATGGTCGCGCCATATTCGGGGGCCATGTTGGCGATTGGGGACTGGTCCGCAAGAGTCAACGCGTCCAGCCCGGGGCCGAAGAACTCGACAAACTGTCCAACAACGCCCACCTCCCGGAGCTGTTGCGTAACGGTTAGCGCCACATCGGTCGGTGTCGCTTCAGGTTGAATCCGCCCCGTGACACGGACGCCGGTCACAACGGGGGATAGGAGCGGGATGGGTTGGCCCAGCATCGCCGCCTCGGCTTCGATGCCGCCGACGCCCCATCCAAGAACCCCCATGCTGTTGATCATGGTCGTATGGGAATCCGTTCCGACAAGGGTGTCTGGGTAGGCGATGGGTGGGCCATCGCCGGTATCCAGTGAGGTCACGCATGAGGCGAGGTACTCCATGTTTACCTGATGGCAGATTCCCAGCCCGGGCGGCAGCACCCGCAGTTTCCGAAAGGCCTGCTGCCCCCATTTCAGGAAGATATAGCGTTCCTCGTTCCGTTCGAACTCGCGAAGAAGGTTTTGCTGAAAGGACGGGCCGGTGCCGTATTCGTCGATTTGCACCGAGTGGTCGATGACCAGGTCCACTGGGATCTGCGGCTCGATTCCCGCGGGGTCGTGGCCCGCGCCCTGCAGCCCGCTACGCAAGGCGGCGAGGTCTACCACGCAGGGCACTCCGGTGAAGTCCTGGAGCAGGACACGTGACGGCAGAAAGGGAAACTCCTGCTGCCGGGTGGCTGTCGACGACCAGTTCGCAAGCGTTTCCACGTGTTCCTCCTCATAGGCCGGGTGGTCCTGAAGCCGGAGCAGGGATTCGAGGAGAATCTTGACGGAGTAGGGGAACCGCTCAACTGATGGATGCCCGGATTCTGCGAGGCGCATCAGGCTGTAATAACGGTAGGTCGATCCGCTGGAGAGGGTCAGGGTGTCCTGGGTTTTTTCGTAGGAGGCCATGGCTTTGGATTCTTTGGTTTTGAGATGCGGTTTTCAGGTTTTACGATAGCATGGATGTCCCGGACCCTCAGGCCTTGAGGCGTTACTTGAACGAAACGGTTATTTCTTTCTGCGGGTTCTCGATTTTTATTCCAGGGAGATTGAGCGCAGCAAGCTTGTCTGCCCCGTCGGCCCCGGCCTTCATGATTTCCATGGCCTGGGGATGTTCAAGCAACTGGTCCATCCTGAGGTCCATCAGCGTGATGACATTGGGGTGCTTTTCGGACTTGAAGCTCGAGTTGGTCTCCACGATTTCGCCGTCCACCGAGAGGAGCAGGGTGATTCGCATGCCTTTCATCATGGGTTTCATCATGGCCAAGCCAAGGTCGCCCATACCCTCCATTCCCATGTCGGCCATTACCCCGGGCAGGTCTTCGGCCGCTTCCTTGGCCGCTTCAGGGTCCGTGGTAATCGGAATGATTTTGAGCGTTGCCGTATCGCCCTTGGTGAAGCTGCACCGGTATGGTGTTCCCATTTTGCCCATGCCCTGATCTCCGCCGTCGCCGGAGTCGATCTCGTCTCCCATGCCCGCGAGGTTAAGCTTGTTGACGTCATCGAAGCTGTAGATGGCCTCGATTCCTTCCCAGCCCTGCTCGTTGGCGATTTCCTTTGTTTTTACCAGCGTGGCTGCATCACCGAACTTGTCTTCCATGTCGGCCTTGAGGCTCTCGAGCGGGTCCACGCTCCCGGTATTTCCCCCGTCGGTGCCCATCCCTGTTGCGATTCCATGGAACATTTGCATGATGCCGCTGGAGATGTAGATCCGGTAGGTCAGGGTTCCGCTGCCGTCCTTTTTCAGGTTGAGAAGAGCGGCGTTTTCCATGCACCCCGTTAGGAAAAGGAGGGTTGCAGCGGTCAACCCGAGAGAGCTGAAACACTTGTTCATCTAGAATCCTCCGCTATGGTGTATCTGGTTTGGGCGGCTGGCTTGGCGAGTTGTTTAGCATAGGCCCGGCGG
Source organism: uncultured Verrucomicrobiota bacterium (assembly GCA_964611475.1). GTDB lineage: Bacteria > Verrucomicrobiota > Kiritimatiellia > SLOV01 > SLOV01 > CAUZEO01. The sequence goes on from CAZTAB010000461.1 coordinate 4,560, forward strand.
GAAGAGCGACCTCTATTCCACTGGATAATTCCGGCGGTCTCGGGGTAGATGTGGATGGCCCGGGCATCAGGTGAGGGAACGAATCGTGGTGACGAGAAGAAAGCACTGGCTCATGAAGAGCGAACCGG
>CAZTAB010000462.1:0-4132 GCA_964611475.1 uncultured Verrucomicrobiota bacterium
CCATCCCGTTGTCCCTGAAGAAAACCCACGGTTCGAGACGCTGGATCCAAAGCCGGTGGCCCGGCGGGACCTGCCCAAGGACTTTCAGGAGAGTGTGCAGATGGGGTGGAACGACTACCTCATATACAACATGATGTTCGACTATGATTTCGCCACGGCTCTGCGTCCCTTTTCAGCGTGCATGTGGTTCAACGAACCGGGGGACGGCGAGGTGCCGGGCTGGCGGGATGTCGCCCGCAAGTACGCGGAGCAGGGCCTGATCCTGGAGAGCATCTGGGGGATTCGCCACGGCATGCCTTTCCGGTCCGGCAGTGGGGAGATGACCGTGCCCAAGGACGTGCATCAATTCCTGCTCGATACGTTCGGCCCCCGTTTCTGGGGGTGGGAGAACGGCGAACAGGACCAGGAATACTGTGCGCACTATGTCTTCGGGTCGTACGGGTGGACACCCCAGTCACCCCAGCGCAGCCGCAAAGAGGCCTACGAGGATTTCGTGCGCTTTTCCAAGGGAACCCTCGACCGGATGTTCCACGATTACTCCGTCTCCATCGGGGCCCAGGGGTTTTGCCACTATTACGGTGAAATGGGCCTCCGGATGATCGGCCTCGAACTCAGCACGGGCCTTCCCAGTTCCATCCTCCGCTGCGCCTTTTTGCGAGGCGCGTCGAAGCAGTACGATTTACTCACCCACAACCAGATCTCGATCTTTCTCCGCAGCCCCGAGCAGAAGCCGTTCTTTTCGTCCTCGAGGGTCTTTCCCGGCGAGGGCCGTGGGCTGCGGGTCGAGTGGCAGTATGCGCACCCGGACGGCGGCACGCCGTCTCACCTGTTCAAGCGGCTGTGGTTTTCCTCCTACATGTACGGCGTCAGCGCGCTGGGCACCGAGGGTGGCCTCTTTTATGACGACGTTGCATCATTGCCCCGTCACTATCAGGGGATCGAGGCCGTCGGGGTTCGGCCGCCATCCGAGGCGACAAATGACAAGGATTTCCACCACCCGACGGATGCATCGGGCGACGCGTCGAGGAAATCCCTGAACCGGCCCGCGGAACTGGAACACAACCTGACCCCGCTGGGCCGTGACTTCCGCGAGTGGGTCTTCACCACCCGGGCCCATCCGGATCGCGGCGTGATGTATGCGCCGGTGGCCCTGGTGATGGATTTCCATCATGGCTGGTGTCCGCCGGTGCACGTCGGCATGGGCGAAAGCCGGCCCGAGCATGTGTGGGGAAACATTCCCTACCAGCTCGGGGACTACCACATCGACCAGTTTTTCCACTGGATTTTCCCCGGCTACCTGGAGTTTGCCTATGCGATCAACGGCCGGGGATGCCTGACGCCCACCCCATTCGGCGACTCGTTCGACGTGCTGCTCACGAATGCCTCGCTGGACGTGTTCAAGAAGTACCAGGCCGCGGTGTTGCTGGGTGAAATGCCGGAGGATCCGGACTTTGCGGTGACCCTGGAGGCATTTGTTCGCGCAGGGCGGACAGTGGTGCTGTGCACACGGCAGATGACCGGCGGCCTCGCCCGGCTGGCCGGGATCGAAATGAAGGAAACGGACTTGGAGGAGCACACCTCGACGAGCCTGGTGACCGGCAAAAGCTACAGGGAATCCGACTATCTGTATGACCGGGTTGAAGCGGAAAGCGCCGAGGTGCTTGCCGTGAACGACGCCGGGCATCCGCTCGTGTGCGCAAACCGGGTGGGCGAAGGTCTCGTTTTCGTCATCACGCCGGTGTACTGGGCGACTGGCCGGCGGCCGGATCACCAGCTGGAATTTATCGAGGGACTGCCGTGGGGAAAACATTTTATGAACGAGTACTTTCGCGGCCGGCAGTCGCCCCCGGTGCATTTCCTGGATGTGGTGCAGGAAATCATCGGACAGGTCTTCGAGTCGTACTCGTTGATTGAACTGACGGGGCGTCCCCTCCAGTACATCGTCAACGTAACGGACGAGCCGGACAAACTTCTGGTCACCCTGGTTAACAACGGCGAAGCGCAATGGGACGGCCGGCTGTTGGTGAAGGGACAACGGATCAAACAATGCGTGGAATGGCTCTCGCGATGCGAAACTTGCATCGAGGACGGCACACTGCTCGCCGCGGTTCCCGCCACCGATGTTCGGATCTATGAATTGACGTGCGATGAGCCGTTTTTGCAGTTTGCGTGACTCTGGCACCTCGACATCTCAGGAATGTCGGGCATGGATATCAACATGACCTCCATGGAGTCCGGGCGTTCGAGCGTCCCGAAATGGAGACGACCGGCCTGGTGGAAAACCCTGTCGGCTTGGCGGCCGGCCATGTGAAAATCCGCCCCTCCGAACAGATTGCGCCCCGGGTTTTCATTGGCGTCTGGCCGGGCCTTCTGCACTATTGACGAGAGGGTCGCCGCTGTTGTCGCCCAGCGTTTCTGGACAAAGGCCACCCAACACTCCACGGGGGAACATTGATCCCATGAATGGATGAAAGGAAAAGGAACAAAGCATGAAAATTCCAGCGCTCCAATGGGTCAGCTTCTCTCTTCTCATTCCATCCATTTGCATCTCTTTTTCTCTTTGCTGTTCCGCACAAACACCGGCCACTCTTCTGGAAACCGCGCCTGGCACCTGGATGGCGGCGGCGGACATGGGTTGGTACAACCGGCATGATTTCGCCGAGGCCGTGCTTCAGCAGTCTTCGGTTCACCTGAAGAAGCGGCTGGACCTGTCGTCCATGGATGAAACGGTCTGGGACGGGATCCGTGCCGCCGAAATCAGTGTCTTCCTGAGATCGGAAGGAGCGGCGGAAGATGAAGATTTCGAGATTGTTCTGAACGGACATGTTTACACGTTCCCGGCCCGGGGATGGGTCCACGAGGGCCAGGGCTGGTTCCAGGATTACGAAGCCCGTCGCTGGTTCGATTTTCCCGTCAAAACGAAACACCTGGCCCGGGGCGTCAACGAGATCGAGATTCGTATGGCGGATGGCAAAAAGACTGCGCAGAACCGGGTCAAGATCGGCATCGACATTTTCGAAGACCTCGGCAACAGCAGCGTATCGTTCGACGGTGGAAAGACCTGGCAGCAGGGACCGCTGAACCGGGTTCTGAAACGGGTTGGCTACCCGCACTATGGCCACCGCGGCGAACTGATGGTGCGGCTTAACCTGTATGAAGATGCAGAGGACCTCGGCAAGCGCCCGCCATTCAGTCATGACGACCTGCCGGCATTGCCTCCGATCGACCTCAACCCGCCGGTGAAACCTTTAGCGGTGGCAGAGGCACACCCCGCCACCTACACGCGCGGCGAGCTGGAGGATGTACTGGAGAACGGCTGGATGCGTCTGCGTATTGCCCATGCCGACGGCCTGGCGCTGACGCGGTTCGTGCACAAACCGATGGGTGCCGAGATACTCACCCGGCAAGACAATCCGTTTTTTGTTCTGGATATCGACAGCCGGCGTGTCTCCAGCCGTGAGCTGACCGTGTTGAAGCGGACCCAGGAGTTCGCTCCGCAGGGCGAAAGCAAGGTGAGGATTGAACTGCGCGACGACGAAAGCGGATTGTTGATTGAACTCGCGCTGCACCTGGGCACGGGTCAGGAGTTGAGGGCCGGCCTGTATCTCCAGAACGAGAGTGCAGAAACCCTGTTGGTGAAAGCTGCCTTTCCGATGCTGTCGGGGATCGGGTGGAGCGAGGGATTCGGGGACGACTACTACATGTTCCCCTACGCCTCAGGCGCGATTGCCAATCGCCCGGCGAAGTTTCTGTCCCCCTACGGCGGCGGAACCGGCTCGGGCGGAAGCTGGATGCAGCCGATGGCGTCGTATTCGCCCTCGGCGGGCGGCGGTGTCTATCTCTTTCCGCGGTATCAGAGCGGCGGCTACAAGGTGCTTCACCTCACGCGCACGGACGCAAGCGGCGCCGACCCCGCCTTCGCCTTCCAGGGCCTCGTGTTCAACATGCTCACCGGGCAGGCCACGGCCGGCTATGCGCTCCTCGATCCCTTGCCGACGGTGCCGGGAACCGGCATGGCGGTCAGCTACATGCAGCGGGAACTGGAACCCGGCGACCGTTGGATTCTTCCCACGACCGCCATCGGCGTTATGAATGGGGGCTGGCAGGCCGCCATGGAGGCGTATCGCCACTG
>CAZTAB010000463.1:0-3085 GCA_964611475.1 uncultured Verrucomicrobiota bacterium
TACATCTCCAGGACTGCGTCCAGGATCTCGTAGGGCGGTAGCGAGTCGGTGTCCTTCTGGTCGGGGGCCAATTCGGCCGATGGTGGCCGTTCAAGGATGCTTTGGGGGATGATTTCCGACCGGCTGGTTTCGTTCCGCCACCGGCTTAACGCGAATACCAGGCTTTTGGGCACGTCCTTTAGTACCGCGAAGCCCCCAGCCATGTCCCCGTACAGGGTGCAATAACCGACCGCTATTTCGCTCTTGTTTCCGGTTGTCAGAACCAGCCAGCTGAACTTGTTGGAGAAAGCCATGATGATCGAACCGCGGATGCGTGCCTGCAGGTTTTCTTCTGTCGCATCCGGGGGGCGTCCCGCCCAGTGCGGTTCGAGTTCAGTCCGGTAGCGGGTGAACAGTTCGCCGATTGGAACCTCCAGGAATTCAATGCCGAGGTTTTCGGCCAGGGTCCCCGCGTCTGAACGGGTCTCCTTCGACGAGTACTGGGAGGGCATTGTCAAGCCGACGACGCGGTCCGGACCGAGGGCGTCAACCGCCAGCGCGGCGACCAGCGCCGAATCGATCCCGCCGCTCAGTGCGATCATGACCCGATCGAACCGGTTCTTGTCGACATAGTCCCGCAGACCGGTCACGAGTGCGTGGTAAACTTCCTCCCGGTTTTCCATTTCTGTGGACACGGGGGTGGACTCTAGACGGTGGAGGTCCACCGTAAAAAGAGCCTCCTCAAATTGTGGCGCCCGCCCAGCAAGCTCGCCCTCCGCAGATATCACGAAACTGGCCCCATCAAAAACAAGTTCGTCCTGTCCTCCCACCAAGTTCGCGTAAATGAGGGGTGCTCGGAGTGCGCGGGCGGTGTTTCGGAGAATGTCTTCCCGGGCTTCCAGCTTTGACTCATGATAGGGCGAGGCGGACAGGTTCACAACGGCATCGATGCGATCCCCTTGCTGAAGCGGTGTGGGGCCGCGGTCCATAAACCATGAGTCCTCACAGATATGCACCGCGATTCGGCATCCCTCGATGTCGAGAAGACAGGGGGTCGCCCCCGGTGAGAAGACTCGCTGCTCGTCGAAGACGCCGTAGTTCGGAAGCAGCATTTTTTCGTATACATCGGGGACGAGGCCACCGTTCAGGTGAACTGCCGCATTGGCTGGTTTCCGCCCGGATCCGTCCTCTGACCGAATCCATGGGCATCCGATCAGAACGTGCAGGGAGTGAGGGATTTCCGAAGCAAGGTGCCTCGTTTGATCCATGCAATCTTCCACGAAGTGTCGTTTGAGGATCAGGTCCTCGGGTGGGTATCCCGAAATGAATAGTTCCGGAAAAAGCAGGAGGCTCACCCCTTGATCCGCAGCCTGAGTGCAGAACTTCGCCGCTCGTCGCCGATTCTGCTCCAGTGCCCCGACCGTGGCGTTCATCTGTGCAATGCCAATCCGCATCCGCTTATGGGTTACATTTTTGTAGAAGCTCCCGAGGTTAGCTACAAAATTAGGGAAAAATCTGTGAATACTCAACAAGTTTATGACCGATAGCCAATGAGAATCGCGTCAGATCGGCAGATCGATTGGGGCGGAACACCGTTTGCGGCACGGGGATACGATTTGTGCTTCGGACTGTACCCTGGGCACAGAGTTGGAGGTTCAATACCGCAGGCTAAGGGATGACGATTTTGTCGAGTTGGGCGCACTTACGGTCGAACCAAAACCTGGAATGGACGAGTGGATCCCGCGATGTCTGTCCTGCGTGCGCGCCTACCGTCCGGGAGTTCTTTGGTGGGTGACGAGTGGTTTGTTTGTGGCGCTGGTTTTCACAATCGACACCAGTCATCTTCCCTTTCTGCTGGGCCTGGAATGTCCAGCGGTCAACCGGCGTTGATTTCACGTCGAGACATCGCATTGCGCAACCTGTCAACAGGCTGATTTTTTTATGGTGCGTCTTCCGGATTCAGCTTGTCACGGCAGCGTTTGTTTTGCACTGTTCATTCAGCCCGTGTGTCACCGCGTGTGAACAGGGAGTCCGCGGGCTGTCTCTAAGGAGTGTCAGGAGCAAACTCGGTTCGCAAACCTCGAGGAAGGAGCAAACAATGGAAAACAACGGTCAGTCCATGATCGCCCGTGGAGTGGAGTTCACCGGAACAATCAAGAGCGAAGGTGCCCTGCATATTGATGGGATCATCGATGGAGATTTGCATTGCCAGGGGGATGTGTCGGTTGGGAAGACCGCGCAGATCAAGGGCAACATACATTCGAATTCCGTGGTCGTGGAGGGCAGCGTGTCGGGCAACCTGACAGCGAAAGACAAAATTGACATGAAGTCCTCGGCCAAGGTGACGGGTGACATCCAGTCGAAGCGTTTGGCGGTGGAAGATGGAGTGACATTTGTCGGCAAGTCCGAAGTGAACCCCGCCGGGTCGTCGACGCCCGCGTCTTCCAGCATTGCGGATGGAAGGGAGCCGCTCCCGGTTGAGGCCGGCCGGCCGGCCAATGCCGCAGTCGCGACCGCCCGCTGATTCTTGCCTGTTTCCCGCCCGAGGCATTGCGCGGCGGCGGCCGGAAGGCGAAACTTTTACAGCAGGGGCGTGAGTACCACGTGGTGCTCCTGTCTAGGCGGGTGGATTGGGGCTTGTGCTGCGCAAAAGGAGGCGCGCGCAGGCGGCATAAACTAAAGACGGTACATCGCAAGGATTGAGTCGTGCCGCGAAAGAAATCGGACGTCGTAGACGGTTACAGCGTATACAAGGCGGCACAGCTCGCCGAACAGCATGGTGTCTCGGAAGCCGGTGCGGAGTTGTTTCCCGGTCGCCCGGCTCGTTCTTCATCCGGCGGTGCGATCGGGAAGCGCGTCAGCCGAACGGTCATGCCCCCCCAACGTCGTATCACCTGCTACGAGTGCGGGTTCGAGTTCAAGCTTACCGGCGCGGTCCAGAAGACCTATTGCGCAAAGTGTCGCGCGCATTTGACGGTGGAGGACGTCACCGTGGACGGTCCGTGGAGCAAGGATATCAAGACGGCGGGTACGGTGCACATCCGGCGAATGGGAGTGCTGCAGGACGGCCTGATCAATGCCGATCAGATTATTGTTGAAGGCGTGG
>CAZTAB010000464.1:0-7064 GCA_964611475.1 uncultured Verrucomicrobiota bacterium
CATCCACGTGGAAGTCCATGCGACTCCAGTTGGTATCGCGCGGCAGAGGAAAATTCGGCGTGCTGAAGGTGATGAGGTCGAGGTCGCGTCCGAGGACGATTCCTTCGGCCGCGCAGACTTCCGCAACACCGGCCAGCACCACATCGTCCGCTACGTACAATGCATCGGGCCGGTCGTCCCGCTTGAGCAGCGAGCGGAACGCCGCGACATTGTCTCTGGGTTGCACCGTGCCGAATGCCGAGCACCGGTACGTCAGGCCGGCATCTTCCATGGCCCGGTCATATGCCCTTTCGATGTGGTCGACAGGCAGGTCCGGACCACTCAGACCCAGGAGGCCGATGCGTGTGTGTCCCTCCCCGGCAAAGACCTGGACCGCGCGGACCATCGCCTCGTTCGTCTCCATGAAGACGAACGGTTCGTGAGAAATCGGCGCGCTGGAATCCTGAAAGAAAATAATCGGAACCTTTGCTTCACCGACCGCGGCCAGAAATCGATCCGGGTACCACGGTCCGACCAGGTATCCGTCCGAAGGCGCTTTCTCCAACCGCTCCGCCAGTTCGCGGACGGACAATTCGCGACCATTTCGATGGGCCAGCGAATGCATGCTCGCCCGGTGGCCCGCATCTTCTGTGTAATGAACGATCCCGTTCAGCAGGGCCTGGCGTGAAGGACTCGAACCGAGGGCAAAATCCGTCCAGAGACCGATCTGGAGCTGCTTCTGCTCGCGCGTTGGTGCCAGTGGCCTTTGCCGTTCATCCGAAGGCTCGGCATCGGCAAATAACATGTCGGTAGATACCGGCAGGTCGCATTTTCTCCGCGCATCGGGCCTGGATGCCATCGTGACCCGCCGCAGATAGGTTCCGCTGCCGTGTCTGCGAACCAGACCGCCTTTCTCCACCAGGTGGTTCAGGGCACGGCGAACGAGGGCATGGTTCAGGTTGAGCAACTGCACCAGGTCGCGCTCCGAGCGAAGGCGGAGGCCCGCCGTCGACGGTGGCTGGCTCAGGGCGTGCTCCAGCGCTTTGGATAGGGCCGTATGGGATTTTGCACCAGCCATTACCATATCAATTGCCCAAGAATGATTGAAAAAGTCAAGGAGTGAGCGTCGGTCCCGCTTTTGGTGTACCACCCCGTACGCCTCGAAATTGTTCCCGAAATAGCCCCAAGTGGCCGACTCTTGCTCGACACGCAGGGGCAAATCAATTAGCCTGAAGTGATTGATGCGGGATCCTGCAACAACTTCAATAAACCAGGGGCTCAGGAGAGAGACGCCCCGGGTCCGGGCTGCCGAACCCGGCGAAATGCCACGGATCGTGCAGCTCATTCAGACCACATGGCCCGACGAGACCTGTGAGCACTATCGCGCCGATCACGGGATCGGATGGGACCAGTTCCGTGTGGCCGGCGTCAACGGATCGCTGGTCGGGATGCTGAAGATTTATCGACGTGAAATCGTCTGGGGCGATTCCTCCGCATTAGTCGGCGGGATCGGAGATGTGGTTACCCATCCCGACTTCCGGAAGCAGGGCATCGCCCGCCGGGTGCTCAATGATGCCATCGATCACATGGCCGCCAGTGGTTGCGAACTTTCTATTCTGTTCTCCGAATTGTCGGGACTGTATGGAGGGTTCGGCTGGGTGCCGGTACCCCAGCCCCTGTACAGGGGCGACTTGACCCAGTTCCCCGGCGCGGCGGAACCTGGACACCGGTTGCGTCCGTTCGATCTGGCAACCGACCTGGATTCCGTCTCTGCAATCTACGACGCCAACAGCACCGGTCGACACGGCGCCATCCTTCGCACGCGCGAATACTGGGAGGCACAACTCTCCTGGCGGCGCGAGGAGCTCGAAGCGTTTACGGTTGCTTGCGACGGCGAGACGGTTGTGGCCTACCTGCGGGCCAGGCGGCACCGGAATGCGCTCCAGGTCATCGAATGCTTGTCGAGGGATCAATCCCGCGAATGCCAGGTGGACCTGGCAGTGCACGCCGCGCAGTATGCGAGAAGTCATGGATACGAAGGCCTTGAACTCGCTCTTCCCTGCGACAGCCACGCGGTTCGGGGGCTGAACGAGAAGGGTCTCGAACTTTCGGAACATTCCAGTTCCGTGCTGATGCTCCGCCCCATCGACACCGCATCCCTGGCGCGGAAACTCAGCCTTGATCCGTCTACGTCGAGCGACGACCTTCTAGCAAGCATGCCGCCCTTTCACTTCTGGGGCACGGATGCCTATTAAGCGATGATCATTGACGTTCATGGACATCTTTTAAGGAATCCCGACGACCTGGACTGGATTGTCGAATCCGGGCGGATCGACAAGGTCTGGCTGCTGGCCATGCCGGAAATGCCTACGCCATATCGACCGGACGTCGACGGCGTCACGTTCGGGACGGATCCTGAAGTCCTGGAAGCCGCGAAAGCATTCCCCGATTTTTTTCTTCCGTTTGGATACCTCGATTTTCGCAATCCCCCGGAAGCGATCCGTGCCCAGCGCGATGCGGGCATGGTCGGTCTCAAGTCGATCTTCGCCGAGAAGCCGTACGACGATCCGTCGTACATGGCGCACTACGAGCAGGCCGAAGCGCTGGGAATGCCGATTCTGTTTCACCTCGGCGGGCTCGGACCCATTCGCGCACAGGATCTCGGCCCGGGACTCTCCACGCGCGCGGTCAACATGCGGCCGAGTCACCTGGGAACGATCGCCGGGAATTTTCCCGAGCTCGTGTGCGTGGGAGCGCACATGGGGCAAAGCTGGCACGCGGAGGTGCTCGAATGCATACGCTGTTACCCCAATCTCTACTTCGATGTCAGCGGCGGTGACACGGTGCTGGTCATGCGATGGCTGCTCGACAACCTGGGCGAACCCCGCGTGACCGACCAGGTGATCACCGGCATCGACAGTGTGTACGGCCGCCGTGAGTACCACGAAAATATTCTCGAAAAAGTGCAGTTCTGGGAGTCGTTCTTCAAGTACGCGGGTGACTGGTTTGAATGGACGGAGGACGCGGAGAAATTGCTGCATCGAAACGCGGCCGACATCCCGATTCCCGCATGAACGTCCTCGTCATCCTCTCTGATCAGCATGCGCGCGAATTCACCGGCTGCTACGCCGGCAACGTCGACACCCCCCACATCGATTCGATCGCTGGCAACGGCACGCGCTTTGCCAACGCCTATTGCTCGTCCCCGATCTGTGCCCCCACGCGCGCGGCCCTCTTTTCGGGCCGCTACGTGCACGAGACAGGCGTGTGGGACAACGCGAACGCCTACAACGGATCGCCGCCGGGCTGGCCGCATTGTTTTCGCCGTAACGGCGCACTTCTCACCACCATCGGACGGCTCGATTTTCTGCCGGATGTCGACGCAGGCATCGAGGACCGCCGGCTCCCCGGCGTGCGCGGCTCGTTCGATCCAATCACCTTTTTCCGCGAACGGGAAACCGTGGAGCGTCGCGCGGAGTATTACGCGTACTACGACATCCGCGTGCGCCGGAAAGGCACGGCTCTCCCCGAAGATGCGTCCGAGCCGGGCGACCGGGCGATCACTCGCGAGGCCGTGAACTGGATTCGGAACGAGCGCCCGGCGGACCGGCCGTGGGTCCTGTACGTGGGGTATAATCATCCGCACCCGGAGTGGGCTCCGGACGCAGATTTGCTCGACAAGTACATGGCGGTTGCGCCTCCGCTGCCTGAAAAATATCACCAGCCGTTGGAAGATCTTCATCCCTACGATCAGCGCAACGCGGTGTACAACTGCGCCTATCGGAATGCGGACGAGCGTGTGATCCAGGAGATGCACGCCGCGTACCGCGCGGTGGTCGAGGAGTTCGACCGCGAAGTCGGAGAGATTCTCGATGCCGTGGAGGAGCAGGGAATCCGGAACGACACGCTCATCATCTATGCGTCCGATCACGGGGAATCCGCGCGTGCCCACGGGAACCTGGGGAAGACATCAATATACGAAGAGGCGATCGGCGTCCCGCTCATTCTCGCGGGGCCCGGAATTCCATCCGGTGCCACGGTCGAAACGCCCGTGTCTCAGCTTGATATCTTTCCGACGTCGGCAGATGCGCTGGGAATTGCGCCGGACGAAGGATTCCGGGGGCGATCCCTCCTCTCGCTCGCCCGCGGCGAACCCGGGACGCTCGACGATCGCCCGGTGCTGATCGAGCATCACTCCGGTCCTTCCCCTCGGTCCGTATTCGGGTTGCGGCTGGGAAACTGGAAGTATGTCGAACACGTGGGTGAACGCCCGTCTCTCTACAACCTGGCGGACGACCCTGATGAAATGCGTGATTTGGTGGTTCACCACCGGAATCACCCGGACACGCAGAAAAAGCTCGAAGAACTCAGTGGGCGGCTCCAGGAGATCTGCTCGCCGGAGCAGGTGGACACGGAAGCCCGCGCCGATCAGCATCGCCGCATGCAGGCCATGCGGGAATCCGGCGATCTCGAACAGCAGGTGTACTACCGCGGCTACGAACGAAGCGGGGAGAAACTCGTGCCCTGGGACTGGTCGGAGTTCGAGAAGCTGAGAAACAATGCAGGATGAACCGGTGAGTACGGATGATAACGGATCGATTGCACCTTCGTTCTCTTCGTTGCCTTCTGCTCAAATCCGGAGCTCGGGATTCGTGTGTCATCTGGGCGTCGCCATCCTCAGCGCCGTTCTGACAATCGCCAGTGCAGGAGAGGACATGGGAACCATGCCATACCGCGAAGATTTCGAGTCCGGGAACCCTGTCACCTTCTGGACCGGCAAGGGCGAGTACAAGGTCAACTATGCCGGCCTCAGTTCGGAGCGAAGCCGGTCGGGAAAGCAATCGTTCAAGCTGGACATCACGTTCCTCGCCGAGAGTGACTACAACTATTGGGCCGGCCCGGTTCTGGACATTCCCGCGGTACCGGGAGCCCGGTTCACCGGACACATCTATTTAGAGCAGGTTCCGCCGCGAGTTTCCGTGGGCCTCGGGGGAAGCTACCTTCTCCCCGCGCTGCGCGACACCACCGACGGGGATGGACGCGGTTCCTGCGTGGCGATCGGAACCTTCAGTTCTGCCGCCGAAACCGGCACCTGGCATCGGCAGACCTCGGGCCTGGTTCTGGGCGCCGAAGGCATGAGCCGGAAGATTCTAGGCGAAGTGACTCCTGCCCTCCACTTCGAGAAGTGGTACATCAATATTTCCTGCCGGGAGGCGGTGGATGCCCGGCTGATCCTCTATATCGACGACATCTCTATCGAAGGTGACGCCATTCCCGAGGGGTGGCACGAGGAACAGGACGGCCTGCTGAAATCATGGGCGGCGAAGCGCAATGAATCCCAGAAAGCGCGTACAGACCGGTTTAGGGCGGTCACGAAAAGCGTTCACGACGAGGCGCAGATTCTCCGCGGGATGGTCGCCGATGTCACGCTGCCGGAAGAACAACCTGCTGGTGTCTGGCAGCGGTATGCGTCGGCCATGCTGGATGAAGCAGAAACCATCATCGAGCAGGTGATGGAGCGTGCCGGGCCCGAGGTTCCGGTGCCGGGGAAGGACAAGTTGCTGGAGCTGCATCTGCACGACCTGCGCGATCAGTGGTTGCAGCCCGTTCGCTGGGCGCTGGAAAATGTGCACGACGTGTGGCCGAGGGAAGATTTGTTCCTGCTCGCGGTGCGGAACACCCCGGTCACGAACTACCGTGTCATTCCTCGATCCCGAAATCTGACCGGTGAAATAGACGGTGCGATCGATCTGTTTTCCTGTCCCGGTGAGTACGTTCCCGCCTCGTTTGTCCTCGTTCCGAAGCAATCGACCGTCGCTACATTCGACGTCGGTGACCTGACCGGAGAGAGCGGAACGATTCCCGCGCAGGCCCTCGATCTCAAAGGGGTCAAGGTGTGGTACCAGGGCGGCATTGCGTTCACAGAGCTCGACAAAAAGATCCCCACGCCTGAGTTGCTGCTCAACGACGATGGGCTGGTGCGCGTCGACGATGAAAAGCAGGTCAACATCGTGCGCGACATCGATCATCCTCGTGATTCCGACACTCTGCAGCCCGTTCCGATTCCTGCGGAAACCGCCCGGCAATTCTGGCTGACGGTTGCCGTCCCGGATTCCGCCGTGCCCGGGGTCTACCGGGGTGAGGTCGGGATCCGGCTGGAAGGGCTCGCCGAGCATCGGTTGCCGGTTCAACTCGAGGTATTGCCGTTCGATCTCGCGGATTCCCCGTTGCACTTCGGGCTGTATTACCGTGGTTTTCTGTCCTCCACGAAGCAGCCCGCGTATGTCTCTTCGGAGCTCAAGACGGAGCAACAGCTCGAAGCTGAATTTCGAAACATGAAGGAGCACGGGATTCTCTATCCCGATATTTACCAGAGGACGTACCGGGGTTCGGATGGCGCGCTGGACACGGCGGAACTCGAGCGCTACCTCGCGATCCGGAACCGCGCGGGACTGCCGCGCGACAAGATCTTCTACATGGGCAACAGCATCGACGTCCCGAAGTCGGAAGACGAAATCACGAAGGAACTGGATTACTTCCGCGATATGTACGAATGGCTGCGAGGGCAAGGTTACGGGGACGTTTACTTTTTCGGATCGGATGAGGCCTACGGAGAGCAACTGGTGATGCAGCGCGGTGTATGGGAAGCTGTGCAAAATCTCGGGGCGAAAATCGCGGTGGCGTGCGACACGGGATTTTTCGACCTGGTTGGCGACCTGCTGGACCTGCCGATCATGAACGGGATGTCGCCGGAGGAGTTGCCGCGCGTGCATGCCCTGGGTCACCAGATGGTGAATTATTCACTGCCTCAGGGTGGATTGGAGCAACCGTACACCTATCGCTATTTCTTCGGTCACTGGCTGCTCGCGTCCGGCATGGACGGGTCGCGAACCTATGCCTACCAGCACGGCTTCGGGCCGGGCGGGTCGATGGGCCGTCCGTGGGACGACTTCGACAATGCCATCTACCGCGCGCACGTTTTCGCTTATCCCACCGTCGATGGCGTGGTCGACACCATTCAGTGGGAGGCGGTGCGCGAAGCGGTGCACGCCACGCGGTATGTGGCCACCCTGCGTGCAGCGATC
>CAZTAB010000465.1:0-14735 GCA_964611475.1 uncultured Verrucomicrobiota bacterium
CGTCCCTCCTCGTCGAAGACCTGGGTCATTCCTATTTTCGTACCTAGTAACGCGTTCATCGAATCCTCAGATCTTGATTGTGATATCCACCCCTGCGGGCAGATTAAGTTTCTTCAGTTCGTCCACGGTTTTTGACGTTGGTTCAATGATGTCAAGAAGCCGCTTGTGGGTCCGCACCTCGAACTGTTCCATCGACTTCTTGTCGACGTGCGGTCCGCGGTTGACAGAAAACCGTTCGATTCGCGTCGGGAGGGGGATCGGTCCCGCCACCCGGGCACCCGTTCGCTTCGCCGTCTCGACGATGTCTCCAGCCGCCTGGTCCAGTACCCGGTGGTCGAAGGCCTTCAGGCGTATTCTAATTCGTTGATCCATGGAATCCTCGCTCTTCTCCTACCTGTGTAAAATCTCGTCTCGTTGAGCAGCGGGAACGATTGCGAACAAATGTGGCTCCATCGAGTACACCGCTCTCCCCTTGCTCAAGGAGCGAATGTCCGTGGCATATCCAAACAACCGTTCCAGGGGCACCTCCGCGTGGATGACCTGAACGCCGCCATCGGCCTGCATGTCCAAGACCTTCCCCCGGCGGCTGTTTGTGTCGCCCAGGATTTCACCCATATACTCTTCCGGGGTAATGATTTCCAAGCGCATGATCGGCTCAAGCAGAACCGGCTCGGCGGTCCGCAACGCTTCGCGCATGGCCATCACGGAGGCAGACCGAAACGCAATGTCGGTGGACTCCTCCTGGCGAGCGGCTGCACCTGTCACAGTGACTTCTACATCCACCATCGGGTAGTTCCCAAGAATCCCCGTGATCAGGGCATCCTGAATGCCCTCTTCAACCCCGCTGCGGAATTCTTCCGGCATCTGCTCCCGGGACACGCTCCAGAGAATGGAATTCCCCTTGTCTCGCTCCCGTAACCTCACGGAAACACAGATATGGGCGAACTGCCTGGCGCCCCCGATTTCGCGGTCGAACGTGGCTTCGCCAACTCCTTCCCGAGTGATCGATTCCCGGTAGGCGACCGTGGGTTTCCCAGCATTTGCCTGCACGTTAAATTCACGGAACATCCTGTCTTTAAGGATATCGAGGTGAAGTTCCCCCATGCCGCTGATAAGGGTCTGTCCGGACTCCTCATTTAGAGACACCTGGAAAGTTGGGTCTTCTTCGGCAAGCGCGCCAAGGGCATGGGTAAGTTTGTCACGGTCGGCCTGGGTTCTGGGTTCGATGGCCATGGAGATGACGGGCGCGGGGAATTCGATGCTCTCCAGAACCACGGGGTGGTTTTCCACACATAATGTATCGCCCGACGTGCAGTGTTTGGGACCGACAATGGCTCCGATTTCTCCCGTGTGGATGGCGTCGACATCCTCCCGGTGGTTCGCATGCAGCATGAGAAGACGCGCGATGCGCTCCCGCTTGGCGAGGCGGGGGTTGAAAACATTCTGTCCTTTCTTCAGCACCCCTGAATACACCCGCACGAATGCAAGTTTCCCAACATAGGGATCGGTGGCAATCTTGAAGATCAGCGCGCTGAGCGGCTCGTCATCACCGGCCTCACGAAGGCATTCTTCATTTGTCTTGGGGTGGAAACCGCTAATGGAGGGAACATCCAAAGGAGAGGGAAGATAGTAGACGACTGCGTCAATGAGGGGTTGCACGCCCTTGTTCCGGAGCGACGAGCCGCAGAGAACAGGAACCATGGTCCCGCGCTCGACGCAGCGCCGGATGCCCTCCATCAACAGGCCACCCGGCAGGTCGGGAGAGTCCATGTACGCCTCAAGCGTCTGTTCATCTAGTTCCGCGACCGCTTCCACTAGGGCGGCACGGGCTTTCTCCACCGCGACAGACAAGTCGCCCGGGATCTCAGACACCTCGACCTCCGCGCCCAAGGAATCTCCAGGAAAAGACAAAGCCTTGCGGCCAACCAGGTCGACGACCCCGGAAAACGCCTCCTCCGACCCGATCGGAAGTTGCACAGGCACGGCATTGGCACCCAGCCGTTCCCTCATACTGGCCACCACCCGCCCGAAGTCAGCGCCCTTCCGGTCCATCTTGTTCACGAAAGCCAGGCAGGGCACACGGTACTTTGTCGCCTGCCTCCATACCGTCTCGGATTGTGGTTGCACACCTGCGACCCCACAGAAAACGCCGATCGCCCCGTCGAGTACACGGAGCGAGCTTTCTACTTCGACGGTGAAGTCGACGTGGCCCGGCGTATCGATGATGTTAATCTGGTGATCGAGCCAGAAGCAGGTGGTGGCGGCGCTGGTGATCGTAATGCCGCGCTCCTGCTCCTGAGCCATCCAGTCCATCGTAGCCGTGCCATCGTGAACCTCGCCCATCTTGTGGACGCGACCGGAGAAAAAAAGAATCCGCTCCGTCGTCGTCGTCTTCCCCGCGTCAATGTGAGCGATGATTCCGATGTTACGGATCCGGGACAGACCACGTCTGCGGCCAGCTGCTTCGCGATTCGAAGCAGGCTTCCCCTGCGCATTGTTCTGCTGCTTTGCCGCCACGGTTACCATTCAAGATCCCAATCACGTTTTACCAGCGATAGTGCGCGAACGCCCGGTTCGCCTGCGCCATCTTGTGGGTGTCGTCGCGTTTCTTGACCGACGAGCCGGTTTCCCGGTAGGCATCAAGAAGTTCCGCTGCCAGCGCACGATTCATGGGCATTCCCTTCCGCCCTCGCGCATGCCCCACGATCCAGCGAAGGGCGAGGGACAATTGCCTCGCACCACTGACCTCCAGGGGAACCTGGTAGGTCGCGCCGCCGACCCGCCGTGACTTGACTTCAAGCCGCGGCTTCACGTTGTTGATCGCCTTCGTCAACACCTCGAGTGGTTCGTCCGTTTCTTCCTTTTCTCGTATGGTGTCTAACGCGTCGTAAACAATCCGCTGCGCGGTCGATTTCTTTCCGCGCTCCATGATCACGTTAACGAGGCGAGTCAGCAACTCGCTGTCGTAGACCGCGTCATTGATGACGGGCCGACGTTCCGCTCTGTGCCGACGTGCCATGTTACCCCTTACCCTTTCTTCGGCTTCTTCGAGCCATACTTTGAACGTCCACGATTCCTGCCGTCCACGCCCAGGCAGTCCAGCGCGCCGCGAACGACGTGATAGCGAACTCCCGGCAGATCCTTCACCCGGCCACCCCGCACCAGAACCATGCTGTGCTCCTGAAGGTTATGTCCTTCCCCGCCTATATACGCGGTAATCTCCTGACCGTTGGTCAGCCGCACGCGGGCAATTTTCCGGAGCGCGGAGTTGGGCTTCTTCGGCGTCTGCGTCTTCACTTGGAGGCAGACCCCCCGCCGCTGCGGGCAAACCCCCAAGGCAGGCGCCTTGCTTTTCGCCCTGGCCTTTTTCCTGCCTTTTCTCGCCAGCTGGTTAATGGTCGGCATATTGAATATTCCTATTTTTAGTCAAAAGAGCGGGGAACATACCAGAGAGCCCCGCCCCACGCAAGGGACACCTAGAGTTTTATCGTTTCCTCGGGTTCGAGCTCCGGAAGCGGATCCAGCACATTTTCCTCTGAAATCGGTTCGACCATCGGAACGAGTTTCACATTGCGGTACATCGGAAATCCTGTTCCCGCCGGGATCAGGTGTCCCATGATCACGTTTTCCTTGAATCCCCGCAAGTAGTCCACGCGACCCAGGGTCGCGGCATCGGTAAGGACCCGCGTAGTGTCCTGGAATGACGCCGCCGAGATGAAACTCTCGGTCTCCAGCGAGGCCTTCGTTATGCCCAGAAGCACGGGGGACGCTTCCGCCGGCCGTTTGCCCTCCGTCATTGACTGCTGGTTCATATCGATGAAGCTCTGCCGCTCCACCTGCTCTCCCCAGAGGAAGTCGGTGTCACCCGGATCGGTGATTCGCACCTTGCGAAGCATTTGACGCACGATGATCTCAATGTGCTTGTCGTTAATTTCCACTCCCTGCAACCGATAGACCTCCTGAACCTCGTTCACGAGATACTCCGCCAGTTCCTGTTGTCCACACACCTCTAGGATTTCCTGCGGCACCACCGGCCCCTCGGTGAGCTGCTGTCCTTTCCGGACCATGTCGTTCTGGTACACCACGACGTGCTTCGACATCGGGATCAGGTGTTCCTCTTCCTCGCCCGTGACGGTGTCCCGCACGACAAGCTTGCGGCGCCCACGCATCGTGCCGGCGAATTCCACTACGCCCTCGATCTTCGCGATTTCTGCCGCATCCTTTGGGCGACGAGCCTCGAATAGCTCGGCAACCCTGGGCAAGCCACCCGTGATGTCCTTCGTGCGGACAACCTTCCGTGGGGTCTTGGCAAGCATTTCACCGGCACTGATGGCATCTTTTTCCCCAACCGTCACGTGCGCGCCGGCCG
Organism: uncultured Verrucomicrobiota bacterium; assembly: GCA_964611475.1. Taxonomy (GTDB): domain Bacteria; phylum Verrucomicrobiota; class Kiritimatiellia; order SLOV01; family SLOV01; genus CAUZEO01. The sequence goes on from CAZTAB010000465.1 coordinate 4,370, forward strand.
GGATCGGGTAATAGCTCAAAACTTCCTTCGTCGCCCTGTCCTTCATCACGATCTGCGGGTGCAGGTCCTGCTTGTGCTCAAGAACAACCGTGCCCTCGAGCCCGGTTGCTTCGTCAACCTCCCGCTTGACCGTGACCCCTTCGATGAAATCATGGAACTCGATAAAGCCGTCACCTTCCGCAAGGATGGGAACGTTATAGGGATCCCACTTCACGAAACTCTGGTTGCGCTTCACCCGGTCGCCGTCCTCCACGGAAACCACCGCCCCAATCACCGGCGTGTGACGCTCCAACTCGCGGCCATCATCGTCATAGATGGACAACACTCCGTTCTTGTTGAGCACAACGTTGTTGCCGTCCTGCGCCTTCACGGTGCGGAGATCGTGGTTACGCACGATTCCGTTGTTCTTTGAAATGATCTGTGGCTGCTTGAACACCGAACTGGCCGTTCCGCCGATATGGAACGTGCGCATGGTCAACTGGGTTCCCGGCTCGCCGATCGACTGCGCAGCAATAATGCCGGTCGCCTCGCCCAGTGCAATGGGCCGGCCATTGGCAAGATTCCGGCCGTAGCACCGGGCACAGGTCCCATGACGGGACTCACAGGTGAGCACACTGCGGATCCGGACTTTATCAATTGAGGTCTGGGCCAGGATCTCGGCCGCCGTTTCATCGATTTCCTGCCCTGCCGCGACGACTATTTCGCGGGTTCGGGGATCCAGGATATCGTCCAATGCAGTCCGGCCGAGGATCCGGGTCGACAGGGATACGAGTTCCTCGTCGCCCTCGTAAATTGCCTCCACTTCGATTCCATTGAGCGTGTTGCAGTCCTGCTCCACCACGATCATGTCCTGGGCCACGTCGACCAGCTTGCGGGTCAGGTATCCCGAGTCCGCCGTCTTGAGCGCCGTGTCGGCCAATCCCTTTCGGGCGCCATGCGTGCTGATAAAGTATTCCAGCACACTGAGACCTTCCCGGAAGTTGGATGTAATCGGACGCTCGATGATCTCACCGGAGGGCTTGGCCATCAGGCCGCGCATCCCGGCGAGCTGCCGGATCTGTTGGCGGCTGCCACGGGCGCCCGAATCCACCATGACAAAGATCGGGTTCAGCGTCTCGCGATCCTCGTTGAACTCAAGCGAACGATACATGTCGTTGGACGTTTCCTCCGTCGCGTGAGTCCAGCGGTCAATGATCTTGTTGTATCGTTCCCCGTCGGTGATCACTCCCTTGCGATACTGCTTTTCCACCTCTTCAATGTCGCCGCGGGCATCCTTGATGACCTTGTCTTTATCCTTGGGAATGATCATGTCCACCATACCGATGGAGATACCTGACCGTGTCGCATGCTCGAAGCCGAGCTCCTTGAGGAGGTCGAGAACCTTTACGGTCTCGTCCTGCCCCGAGATCTGGTAGCACTCCCAGATCAGCTGCTCGAGACGCTTCTTGGTTAAGGTCTGGTTGATGAACCCAAGCTCCTCGGGCCAGATCTCGTTGAAGAAAACGCGACCGACGGTGGAGGTAATAACCCGCGCGTCCTTGTCGCCAAACTTCGTCTCCCGTCCCGCGTCAGGGTTGCGTAGCCGGATTCGGGAATGGATGTTCAGAACATTCTCGTCGTAGGCGGTGTGCACCTCGTCAGCATCCGCCAGGATCGGGAGATGCTCGACTTCCCCCTCGTCCCGTGGCTTGCGCTGGGCTATACGGTCGCGTTGCGAGTCGCTGGTAATGTAATAGCACCCAAGCGCAATATCCTGGGTCGGCGTCGTGACCGGGCGGCCGCTCGACGGGGAAAAAATGTTGTTTGGAGCCAGCATGAGCAGCCGTGACTCCATCTGGGCTTCCACCGACAGGGGCACATGCACCGCCATCTGGTCGCCATCGAAGTCCGCATTATAGGCGGTGCAGCCCAGCGGATGCACACGGATTGCCTCGCCCTCAATCAGCACCGGTTCAAATGACTGAATGCTCAGGCGGTGCAGCGTCGGCGCACGGTTCAACATGACCGTGTGCCCCCGCGTCACCTCCTCCAGGATGTCCCACACCTCATCCGCCTCGCGCTCGATCATCTTTTTCGCGCTTCGCACCGTGTGGACGATTCCAATCTCCTTGAGCCGACGGATGATGAAGGGCTCGAACAACACCAGAGCCATTTTTTTCGGCAGCCCGCACTGGTGCAGGTGCAGCTCGGGGCCGATGACGATGACGGAGCGGCCCGAGTAATCTACCCGCTTGCCCAGAAGGTTCTGGCGAAACCGCCCCTGTTTCCCCCGGAGCATGTCGCTAAGCGACTTCAGAGGCCGGTTCCCGGCGCCGGTCACGGGTCGTCCATGGCGCCCGTTGTCGTACAGCGCATCCACCGCCTCCTGCAGCATTCGTTTCTCGTTCCGGATGATTACGTCCGGCGTCTTGAGTAGGAGCAAATTCTTCAGCCGGTTGTTCCGGTTGATGACACGGCGGTACAGGTCGTTGAGATCAGATGTGGCAAACCGTCCGCCCTCGAGCGGAACCAGGGGACGCAGGTCCGGCGGGATGACAGGGAGAATCTCCAGGATCATCCATTCCGGCCGGGAACTGCTGGTCCGGAAGCCTTCCAGCACCTTGATGCGTTTGCTGAGCTTCTTGCGTGTCTGTTTGCTGCGCGTGGCCTCCATTTCCTCGTCGAGTTGCGCAATGGTCTCGTCGAGATCGATTTTCCGCATGAGGTCCCGAACACCCTCGGCGCCCATCTTGGCCTCAAAGTCATCCTTGTACTTGTCCTGCGCCTCGCGGTATTCCATCTCGTTGAGCAGCTGTCGCTCCTGCAGCGGGGTATTGCCAGGATCCACGACAATGTAGTCCTCATAATAGAGAACACGCTCCAGGTTCCTGGCTGTCACGTCCAGGACCAGACCCATCCGGCTGGGCGTGCATTTGAAGAACCAAATATGCGAAACGGGCACCGACAATTCAATATGGCCCATGCGGTCACGTCGCACGCGCGAAAGGGTCACTTCCACGCCACAGCGGTCGCAGATCACCCCCTTGTGCTTGATCCGCTTGTACTTTCCGCAGCTGCACTCCCAGTCCTTTGTGGGACCAAAAATTCGCTCGCAAAACAGGCCGCCCTTTTCCGGCTTAAACGTTCGGTAGTTGATCGTTTCGGGATTCTTGACCTCTCCGAAACTCCACGACCGGATTGTTTCGGGAGAGGCAAGCGCAATGCTGGCCCAGTCGAAATCCGACCTGCTTTCACTACCACCGCCCAGAAGCTGTTCGGCTTGTTGTGTTTCCATTCGGCGTCTCCTCTATCAGTCCTTGAACATTTCGTAAACTAGCTGCTTTTCAACCTGTTGACACGGATGTTGAGAGCGAGGCTCTGCATTTCCTTCATCAGGACGTTGAACGACTCAGGCATGCCTGCCTCAAGTACGTTCTCGCCCTTGACAATGGACTCGTAGATCCGGGTGCGGCCCTGGACATCGTCACTCTTCACCGTCAGCAACTCCTGAAGGGCGTAGGCACATCCGTACGCCTCGAGTGCCCACACTTCCATCTCCCCAAACCGCTGTCCCCCGTACTGCGCCTTCCCACCCAGCGGCTGCTGGGTCACCAGCGAATACGGGCCGACGGCGCGGGCATGGATCTTGTCGGTTACCAGGTGGTGGAGCTTCAGCATATAGATGTATCCAACAACCACATCCTGATCGAACTCCTCGCCAGTCCGGCCGTCATAAAGAACGGTCTTGCCGTCCACGCCGTCCTTCCTGCCGGAGGGATCGCTCAGGACATCGACTTCCTGAAGCCTCCTCATGATCTCCTTCTCGGACACGCCGTCGAAAACCGGGGTCGCCGCATGCATGCCGAGGTACTTGCAAGCCATGCCCAGATGCGTCTCAAGGACCTGTCCCACGTTCATCCGGGAAGGCACGCCCAGGGGATTCAGCACAATTTCCACCGGCGTCCCGTCCTGCAGGAACGGCATATCCTCCTCAGGAACGACCTTCGCTATGACCCCCTTGTTACCGTGACGGCCGGCCATCTTGTCGCCCACCGAAAGCTTCTTCTTGCTGGCCACGTACACCTTGACCTGCTTGATGATTCCCGGGTCAACCTCGTCCCCGCTATCCAGCCGGTCCAGCGCGCGCTCGTGCTCGGACTCAAGGTCCGCGAACTTCGTGCTGAATTCAGTCAGGATTCCCTGGATCTTGATCTGGATTGGACTCGGATCAATCTCGATGTGATCGTAGTTAGCTGCCAGTTTCCGTAGCTGGGTCTTGGTAAGCTTCCTGTTCGCGGGAATGATGATCTCGCCGGTTTCTATGTTGACCACGTCGAGCGGAATTTTTTCTCCGAGCAGGATGTTGCTCAGCGACTCGGTAAGGTCCTCCGTAAGCTGGTCCTGCTTGGTCTTGGTTTCCTCCTGGATCTGCTTCACCTGCTTCTTGTGATCGCCTGGGGCGACGCGCGCCCGAGCCACCTCCTTGCGGGCAGACACCTTCACATCCATCACGATCCCACTGGTTCCGCTGGGCACGCGGAGGGAGGTGTCCCGCACATCCGCCGCTTTTTCCCCAAAGATTGCGCGCAACACGCGTTCCTCGGGGGCCAGCTCTGTTTCGCTCTTCGGGGTGATCTTCCCAACCAGAATGTCGCCCGGCTTCACTTCGGCCCCGACTCTCACCACGCCGTCATGGGCGAGGTTCTTCAGCGCCTCTTCACCAACGTTCGGAATATCCCGGGTGATTTCCTCCGGGCCAAGCTTCGTGTCCCGTGCGCCGCACTCGAACTCCTCGATGTGGATGCTCGTGTAGACATCCTCCTTGACCAGCCGCTCGCTGATCAGGATCGCGTCCTCGAAGTTGTATCCGCACCATGGCATGAACGCCACCAAGACGTTTCGTCCAAGCGAGAGTTCACCCTCCGAGGTGGAGGGACCGTCGGCAAGAATGTCACCCGCCTTGATTCTCTGGCCCTGCACAACAATCGGCTTCTGGTTGAAGCAGGTCCCGGAATTCGACCTCATGAACTTGCGAAGTTCGTAGGTCTTGTAGGAATCGGCCGACATTTTCTTGGTCGGCACGCTGCCATCCTTGCTGACCACGATCTTCTCCGCGGAAACGCACGCCACCGTGCCGTCCTTTTCCGCAATCACCATCACGCGGCTGTCCCGCGCGACCCGTCCCTCGTTCCCGGTGGCGACAAACGGGCGTTCCGGCACAAGCAAGGGCACGGCCTGTCTCTGCATGTTCGAACCCATCAGGGCACGGTTCGCGTCGTCATGCTCGAGGAACGGGATCAGTCCCGCCGCCACGCTGACCAATTGCTTGGGAGAAAGGTCCATGTAGTCGATCCGGTCCGGGGCCACCTCGAGGAAATCTGTCCTGTACCGCACCGAAACGTTCGGGTTCACGAAATCGCCGTCCTTGGTGAGGGGCGCATTCGCCTGCGCGATCACGTATTTTTCGTCCTCGTCGGCACTGAGGTATTCGACCTTGCTCGTAACCTTGCCCTTCTCAACCTTCCGGTAGGGCGTCTCGATAAATCCGAATGCGTTGACCCGGGCATACATGCTGAGGGATGAAATAAGGCCAATGTTGGGACCTTCAGGCGTTTCGATGGGGCAGATCCGGCCATAGTGGCTGCTGTGCACGTCGCGAACCTCGAAGCCGGCCCGCTCGCGGCTCAGCCCACCGGGACCGAGCGCACTGAGGCGTCGCTTGTGCGTCAGTTCCGACAACGGGTTGGTCTGATCCATAAACTGGCTCAGCTGGCTGCGTCCGAAGAAGTCACGAATCACCGCGGAGAGGGCCTTGGGGTTGATCAGCTTCTGCGGCGTCAGCTTATCTCCCTCAGGGTCGAAGAGCGTCATGCGCTCCTTAACCAGCCGCTCGGTCCGGGCCAGCCCAACGCGGCACTGGTTCTCGAGCAGCTCTCCGACCGTCCGGATTCGGCGGCTGCCGAGGTGGTCGATGTCATCGATCGAGCCTTGGCCCATCTTCAGGTTGACCAGGTACACAATGGCAGCCACCAGGTCCTCGTTCTCCAGGGTCCGGATATCATTGGACTTCTTGAGTCCGAGCTTCTGATTGATCTTGTAGCGGCCCACGCGGCCAAGATCGTAGCGACGCGCATCGAAAAACAGACGCTTCAGCATCTGCTTGGCGTTGGAGATCGTGGGCGGTTCGCCGGGCCTCAACTTGTGGTAGATGTCCTTGAGGGCATCCTCATAGGATGCGGATGTATCCTTCTGCATTGATTTCAGGAGGAGGCCCTCGTCCCACGTCACGTTCACGACCTTGATCTGGTTGTAGCCGGCCGCCTTGATCTGGGCCAGTAGGTCATCCGTGATCGGTTCGTACTTGCGTGCCACCACAGCCTGGGCATCCGCGTCAATGACATCATCCTTGAGCACGCGGTAAGAAATCATCTCCGGGGTAACCTTCCCGCCAAGCTTGATGGTTTCGCAGGAATAGAGCAGCTCAAGCAACTCCTCGTCCGTGCCGTACCCGAGCGCGCGCAGGAATGTCGAGGCCAGGAATTTTCGGCGACGACGGGTCCGGTCGAGGTACAGCCAAAGCAGGTCGTTGGTATCGAACTGTACTTCAAGCCACGATCCCCGGTCGGGAATGATGCGGAAGGAATAGAGCAGCGAGCCGTTCGCATGAACACTCTGCTCGTAGCAGATGCCCGGCGAGCGGTGCAGCTGGCTGACGATGACCCGCTCTGCGCCATTGATGACAAAGGTTCCCTGCGCCGTCATGAGGGGGAGTTCGCCCATATAGACGTCTTCCTCCCGGACTTCCTCGCCCTCGCGGAGCCGGAATGTCAGGTACAACGGCGCAGAAAAGGATTGTCCCTCCCGGATGCAGTCCACGTCTGACAGCTTCGGCTCGCCGATTTCGTACTTGGCGAAATCCAGCGCGAACTGGCCGTCGTAGCTGTCGATGGGAAAGACCTCCTTGAATACGGCTTGCAGGCCAATCTGCTCCCGGCTCGCAGGCGCAACGTCCTGCTGGAGAAAGTCCCGGTAGGAATTGGTCTGGATCTCGATCAGATCCGGCGGATCGATCACATCCACAAGTTTGCCGTAGTTGGTCCTTTCAGCCATGCGATACCTTCCTGCTCTCTGTAATACGTTAAGATCGGCTCAGGCAGCATCGACCGTGAGCCAGCGCCCTGAACTGCGAACGTTATCTATTTCATCGGCGGACTGTCTCCGCCGGGCCGGTTACGCGATCTCGACCGTCGCTCCTGCCGCTTCGAGCTTGGTCTTCAGCTCTTCCGCCTCTTCCTTCGCCACGCCTTCCTTAACCGGCTTCGGCGCGTTGTCGGCGATCTCCTTGGCTTCCTTCAGGCCAAGATCTGTGGCCGCCCGGATTTCCTTGATGACCTGGATCTTTTGGCCGCCGACCTCCTTCAGCACGACACTGAACTCGGTCTGCTCGACCGCCCCGCCGCCGTCGCCTTCCCCGCCGGCCGGTGCCGCCACGGCTACCGCGGGGGCCGCCGCCGACACGCCGAGTCGGTCTTCCAGTGCTTTCACGAGCTGTGAGAGCTCAAGCACGGAAATCGTTTCGATCCAGTCGACAAACTCCGCCATCTTTCCTTCTAACTTCACCTCGGAAGCCGTTTCTTCAACTGTTGCTGCATCATCCGCCATTTTTCGTTCCTCCTGATTGATCAATTCCGGCTATTCGCCCTTGCTCTTTTTTTCTTCCACTGCTTTTAGCACGTATACGAGGCTCGCAAGTTTCTGGTTAAGTACCCCAACCATCTGCGTCATCGGTGCCGCGAGAGTTCCCGCCAACATGCCACGCAACTGGTCAAGCGACGGGAGCATCGCCAGTTCATTCACATCATCCGCTGAAATGATCCGCCCATCCAGTAGGCCCAGCTTGACCACTGGTTTTTCCGTTTCCCGCGCAAAGCTTCGCAGGACCTTGGATGTTTCCACCAAGTCGCCGGAGCCGTAGAACATGGCCGTGGGCCCGTTCAGGCTGCCGCCGAGATCCTCCAGGTCCAGTTCCTTTATCACGTGCTGGAACTGGCGGTTTCGGATCACCATCATCCGGGCATCGGCTTGGCCAAGCTTCCCGCGAAGGTCCTCGGTCTGCAACACGTCCAAGCCTTGATAGTCCGCCAGGATGAAGAACGAGGAGCCCTCAATCTTCTCCTTCAATTCCTGCGCAATGGCTTCTTTTTCAGGTCTCATGGCTTCCTCTTCTGCCTCCTAGGCCGCGTCCTGCTCCCGCAATGCGATCTGCAGTCCAGGCCCCATGGTGGAACTCACAGTGCACCTCTTGATATACACGCCCTTGGCGACGGTTGGCCTCGCCGCCTGCACCGCCGCGACAACGACGTCACAGTTTTCCGACAGTTGCTCGGCCGAAAACGACACCCGGCCAAAGGGCACCATGACGTTGCCGTGCCGATCCATCCTGAACTCCACCCGGCCCGCCTGGCATTCCTGCACTGCGGCGGCGGTGTCATCGGTCACCGTGCCGGCCTTGGGATTCGGCATCAGTCCGCGCGGGCCGAGCACCCGGCCCAGCTTCCGGACTTCCTTCATGGCATCGGGTGTCGCGACGGCCACGTCGAAGCCCGTCCACCCCTCCTTGACCTTCTCCAGCATGTCCTCATACCCGACGTGCTGTGCACCCGCCTCGCGGGCGGCATCGGCCGCTTCGCCCTGGGCGAAGACCAGGACCGAGACCGACTTGCCGGTACCATGCGGCAGCGAGACGGTGCCGCGCACCATCTGGTCGGACTTGGTGGGGTCGACCCCGAGCCGGAATGCGACTTCCACGCTCTCGTCGAACTTCGCGCAGGGGTTCTCCTTGATGAAGGCGACCGCTCCGCTCAACTCGTACAATTTGTCCGCCTCCACCTTCCCGGCGGCGGCACGATATTGCTTGCCTCTGGCCATGATCACTCCACCTCGATTCCCATGCTGCGCGCGGTGCCAGCGATGATCTTCACCGCCTGGTCGAGGTCGCGCGCGTTCAAATCCTGTTCCTTGGTCTTCACGATTTCCTCCAGCTGTGCCCGGGTCACCTTGCCAACCTTCTCCCGGTTGGGCGTGCCGGAGCCCTTCGCAATGCTGGCTGCCTTTTTCAAGAGCGTTGCCGCGGGCGGACTCTTCAGCTCGAACGTGAAGGACTTGTCCTGATAGACTGAAATCACCACCGGGATGATCAGACCGGCCTGACTCTGCGTCGCTGCATTGAAAGCCTTGCAGAACTGCATGATATTCACGCCCTGCTGGCCCAAGGCGGGACCCACCGGCGGCGCCGGGTTGGCCTGCCCCGCCGGGATCTGCAACTTGATGATGCCCGTTACCTTCTGCGCCATGACTTACTCCACATCCGAATCGCCGCAGTCCCTGCGGCTATTCCCGTTCCACCTGCCAGTACTCCAGTTCCACCGGCGTCGTGCGCCCGAAAATGGATACCGAGACCTTCAACTTCCCACGCTCAGGATCGATCTCTTCAATAACGCCGTTAAAATTAAGAAACGGCCCGTCGTTAATCTTCACGGTCTCGCCAAGATCAAACTCGACCTTTGGTTTAACCTTTTCCTTCTTTTCTTCAATCTGGTTGAAAATACTGTCGACTTCTTCCTTTCGCAGCGGGACCGGTTGTTCGCCGCCCACGAAACCAATGATCCCCGGGATCTCCTGGGTGAAGTACCAACTCCGGTCCACAATCTGTTTGTCCCCGTCGTACAGGGCCATATTGATCAGAACATAGCCCGGGTAGAACTTCCGCGTGGTCGTCGTGCGTTTCCCTCGACGGACTTCGGAAACCTGCTCGGTAGGAATGAGGACCTCGCCGATGAACTCCTCCAATTCCTCCATTTTCACACGTTTCTCGATGCTTTCCTTGACCTTCAACTCCTGCCCGGAAAGCGTATGAAGCACAAACCACTGTTTATCCATTGTTACGCTCACTAGCCACGCAAACTTTCAAACAGCGCGCCAAGAAGTTTAAGCAACCCAAAATCGCTGGCCCCGACGAATACGCCGAGCATCAGGCTGGCCACGATGACCATGATGGTCGATTCAAACAGTTCCTGCTTCGTCGGCCAGGAACATTTCTTCAACTCGACCTGCACTTCCTCAACAAAGGAGCGGAAGCCGCTAACTATGTTTCTAATCTTGCCCACAACGCTCGTATTGGTTTTTCTCGCGCCCAACTGGCAGGCCCGGAGGGAATCGAACCCCCAACCTTCGGTTTTGGAGACCGACGCTCTGCCAGTTGAGCGACAGGCCTACGCGATGCTGTTTATGCCGTGATATCGGTGACGCGCCCGGCGCCAACCGTCCGTCCGCCTTCGCGGATCGCAAAGCGCATGGTCTTCTCCATCGCGATCGGTGTGATCAACTT
>CAZTAB010000466.1:0-7332 GCA_964611475.1 uncultured Verrucomicrobiota bacterium
TTGTGCTGGTGACTATGATCAGAGTCTTCACCACAAGAACAACCCGGGCGAGGGGTCCGAGGTTGTCCCGAATGGGCGAGAGCTGAGCCAGCCCCGTGAGTCGCGCCGCGGCATAGCCACCCTCAAGGGTAATGTCCTCGCCAACCCGTCCCGTCACCATCGATCCATCATCCAGAACCGGTCCGTGACCCGACAGGTATGCCATGCTTTCCGTCACAACGATCGGTTTGTACACACCCACCGGCTGCGGAGGCGGCGGCAACTTTAAACCCAACTCACCAATCCTAGCGTCTGCACCCATCAATTTTTCATTCCCCCCACTTCCTGTTCATGTTCTACGAGTCTGCCCAGCTTCCGTCAAAAAGTAAAGACGCTGCAAACTCCTCAACAGCTTCCACCGCTGGTTCGGGGAGAAGTGCCTGGAACAGGAAGGCTGGACGCACCCGGGAGTGCGGCTTGTTCCTTGGGAACGTCCGGGCCCACCGGTGGGGGCATTCACCATCCCGAAGGCGTTGGCATGGATGGGATGCCTTTAACGCCCCCCCCAACCCGGCGACCCTACAAAATATGACACTCACAACTCTCGATCCCGGCGATGCGGTTCGGCAACATGGGTACAGATATGACCGAATCCAATGTCATTATTGGCGACCCCTGGCTCCAGAAGTCCGGCCCGGATAGCCGCCTGCCGGAGGGCGTTGTCCTGGCCTGCGCATACGAGCTGCATCTGGGGGCCGATTCGGTTGTCGAGGCGGCGTTCCTTCGGCGGACAGAGGCCCAAGACGAACTCTGGGTCCTGAAGGATGTCCGGGTTGCCTGGATCGGGGCGATCCTGGATGGGAATTCATTGCCCTGCAGGGCCTCCTCCGCTGTTGGTCGTGTTCTGGTCGCCGGAAGGACCGACCGAGAACTCCCCGCCTGCATCGGGCTTCTGGATACGCTTTTAAGGGCCTACCAGGGCTTCTGCTGGCCCACAGGATTCGTTATGCCTGGAATCGTTGGCGAACAGGACTTCAACCGAATGCTCAGCAGGTTGGAAACTGGATATCGATCCAACAGCGCAAAAGCGTCGAAAAATGAAACAAAGATAATCAGAGTTGCCCGAGAGTTGGAACTCCACCCTGAACCCACCGGGGACAGTACGACCAGGTGGCGGGCGAGGTGCCCCAGGACGAGTCACTGCGTCTATATCGATGCCACAAGGAACGAATTCTTCTGCGGATGGTGCCGGAGGAAGGGAGGTCTCCGGGAGTTGCGTCAGTTCGTCGAGGAACGGGAAAAGCGGCATGCTGAGAGATCCGGTTCCGATCACGCGCAATGAAGCATAAGGTTTGTCTCTCCCTCCCCGTATCGTGGCCCACAACACGCTTACGAACAAAGCGGTGCTTGATGAGGCCCGCATCAAGCAAGGAAGTCGATTTTGAAACCAAAGTGGGTGAGCATTGATCGTCCGGCTCTGGCCGCCGCTCTCCAAAACATGCCGGTAGCGGATGTAAACCCCGTGAAGGAGGACTGCGGCAACCTTGAGAAGGGGAAATACGGGAGGCATGCGTCCGTGCCGCCAGGAAAGTGCCTTCTTCTCAATTTTTGAAAGCGCCTTGTCCAAACACAAGAGAAATCATACGCTGAAAAAGAGAAGTTCGTCCTCCCAACGCAATGGAAACCAGCCCCATTCTTGCCGTACCGTACCTCGATTCGCCACCGGTGATCGATGGCCGGCTCGAATCCGCGGTCTGGGATCGCGCGGCCTGCTTCACCGGCTTCCTGGACGCAACCAGCAATCTGGCCACCCGGCAGACGACGGCAATGGCTGGATTCGATGAAGAGAACCTCTACCTGGCCTTCGTCAGCCACAATCCGGCCGGGATACAGGCTGAAGTGACCGAACAGGATACACCGAAAGTCATGCATGATGATGCCTTTGAAGTGTACCTGCAGCCCGACCCGGCGAAAGAGGCGTACGTGCTTCTTGCCGGCAATGCATTGGGCACGCAGTACGATGCGAAGGGAAAGGACGGTACATGGAACGCTGAATGGAAACTTGCGTGCGAGCGCGAATACGACTCATATTTCGTGGCGGCGACGTGGACGGCCGAACTGGCCATCCCCTTCCGCAGCCTGGGGCTGGCTGCGGCACCTGCCGACGGCACGGCCTGGCGTGCAAACTTCTGCCGCGACTGGACCCGCGGGCTTTCTGCGGATGAGCGCACGGCAACCGGGCGATACACCACGTGGTCACCGGTAGGCGGAAACTTCCATTCCCCTTCGCGGTTTGGCACGCTGAAATTCAGCCGTACATCGCCCGCCATCCGTTTGACTGCGTTCGGCGATCTGACCGGCGGCTCGATCGAGCTGGAAGGCCTCATCAACGCGTCATCTGCGTCCGAGGTCGTGCTGGAGTGGAACGTTCGACCCACAGGGGACCCTGCCGAGCAGGTCGTCTCCGGTCGCCTGCCCGTGAAGATTACGGAGCCCGGTTCGGCCCCATTCCGTCTCGACGGTGAATTGCGCGTTCCGGGAACAGAGGCGTGGCCTGTCGCCCTGGAATTGCTCGCGGTGGATGCAAATGCAGAGGATCTCTACCGGCAGTCGATCCCCTATGCGGCGATCCCCCCCTTTCGCGTGGAAATCAAGCCTCTATACCTGCGCGGATTTGTTGCGGCGGAATTCGATGTGACCCGCATGCCGGAACTGCCAATCCATGCTGTCGGACGCGTCGCGTTGCTCGCAGACGCCGGCCGGGTGGTTTCGGAGGCCGAGCTCCCGCAACTCGGGGTTGAAAAACAGGCAACGCTTCAATTGGACATCTCGGGGGTGGAGCCGGGGAGCTACCGGCTGAAGGTTCTGGTGGAGGATGCCGGCGGAACGGAGCTTTCCTCGAGAACCGAATCGTTCGTTCTGCCGGCGCCGCCGAAATGGCAAAACAACCACCTTGGCATCAGCGACAAAGTGCCCCCGCCGTACACCGACCTCTCCGCCTCCGACCGTTCCGTGGATGTCTGGGGACGCACGTACTCACTTGGCGAGAACCTTCTGCCCGAACAGATTGAGATTCTGGGCACCGGCTTGCTCGCGGGTCCCATGCAACTGTTTCTTGCCGATGAACGAGGCCAAATGCGCTGGGACAGCGCGTCCAGCCGCCTCAAGCACGCGGCACCGGCTCAGGCCGCGTTCGAGATTTCCGCGGCCAACGAGGTGGTTCAACTTCGAGGGAGCATGCAGGCCGAGTACGACGGATTTCTGTTGTTCGAGTTCGATTTCGAGCCCGTCGTGCCGGAGGGATCGTTCTCCGAGTTGGTAATCGAAGTGCCACTGCACCGCCGGTTGACGCCCTTTCTGAGAGCTTCCCGGGTGCCCGTGGACCGGTGGGCAGCCCCGGAGAGCATTCAGCACGCGCTGATCGGCGACGTTCGGGCGGAGCGTGTTCCCGAAGGATTCTCTCCTGGGTATTCGCCGGATGGCTGGCGATGGGGCGACGAATTTATCCCCCAGTTCTGGGTGGGAGACGATTTCCGCGGACTTCTCTTCTTTATGGACAGCCAGGAGCACATGCACTGGGAGGGTTCCCCGCTCGAGGTCGTCGAACAGGGAGACGTCACCTTGCTCCGCGTTGTTTTTATCAATCGCCCGACCGCGCTCAAGGCGCCGCTGCACTACCGGTTTGCCTTTCAGGCCACACCCGTTCGAAAACGGGAGCGCAGGATGGAACGCCTCTCCTATGGGTTCGACCACCTGTGGAACGAGGAAAAGATCAATGAAGCCGAATCCAGGCAGGGCATGATCCAGGCCGCGGTCCTCTGGAATTTTGGACGCGTTGAAAAAGACTATGTCGCATCGGATCCGGATCGCTTCCGTCAGATCGTCTCCAATTGGCGGAGCCACGGCATCGAGTTGCTGGTGAATATCGGGTCAGGCTTCTTCGTAGAAGGCGAAGATGAGTACCAGCGCTATGGCCCGGAATGGCGACAGGAGCCCCTGAACAGCTACCCCAACCATGGCGGCACCGACGTCTCGCTGGTCAAAGTCTGCCCGCGGTCCAGTTTCGCCGACTATTTCCTGTGGTGGCTCAAGGACATGATCGAAGAGTACGGCATTGGCGGAATCTATCTCGACCTCTCCGGACCGGTCGGCTGCGCCAACCGCTACCACGGATGCGGGTACGAAACGGGCGGGGAGCGAGGCATGACCGCCGAACAGTTCGAATGCCGGGAGTTCTACAAGCGGTGCTACACCTTTCTCAAGGAAGAGGGGGCGAAACGGGGTCGGGAATTCTACATATTTCAACATAGCGCGGAAGGCGCGGTAACACCGTTCGTCGACATGATGACCAAGGGCGAGGGCTGGAGCGCGGCGGATACATTCGAAACGCTCACCCCGACCTATTTCCGCGCGGTGGAGTCATGGCGCCATCTGGGCGTGCCCTACACATTTTTTCCCACGGTGAGCATGCCCGGTTACCGGAAAGGAAAGCACAAAGCTCCGCATCGCGAGCCGCTGGCCTGCGCGCTGGTACATGATGTGTTGACGGTCAGCCACTGGAAAGAACAGGTCGAGGAAGATCTGCTTCCGATCTGGCTGGCGTGGGAGGCCTTCGACATGGACGACGCCCTGTGGGTGCCTTACTTCCAAAACGATCCCCGCGTGAGCACTTCGGCGCCCGAGATGCTGTCAAGTTTCTACATCGGAGAAAAGCGCCTGATGGTGGTGGTATCGAACCTGACCGATGTGCCGGCGGAAGGGCAGCTGCAGATCGACCGCTCCGGGCTCGACTTGCCCTCCGGCCGATTGCCCGTTCGGGACATCTTGTCGGGAGATGAAATGGATCTCGAGGGCGATACGCTTTCTCTTCGAGTTGAGCCGAAAAATCTGGCGGTGTTACGGATCAATTAATGGATGCCACGGACTCAGCTCGATGCCTACGCCATACAACCCGAAGTCCCAGCCTGGCTCCGGCCGTTGGCAAAAGGGCAGGCAATGCGTGACAAAGCGGCAAAGAACTCCTCAATAAACGTTCGAGATCGGAGATGCACTGCTGAAAACAAAGCCATCAACCAGACTGCTCTGGGAAACAGAGAAAAGAGCTGAATTGCTCTTGTGGCACAACCTTAGGGAAGAGAAAAAACATGATGATCGGTGATCCTTCTTCCCCCCAAGAATCTACATTAATCGACAAAGCAAATGATCCAGACATGCTCGCGTCGAGATGGGAGCGCCTTGGGGCAACCATGGTAGATAGCCTGCTCATCACGCTGGGGACTCTGCCCACCATGTATTTAACCGGCGGATACGATGGAATCACTGAGGGAAAACAGCCCTCTGCTGAATACAACCTCTTCATTCTCGCCACGGGGCTGGCTTTCTTCGCACTCATAAACTTCAAGTTGCTCAGGCATAACGGGCAAACGATTGGCAAACGGCTTCTTGGAATTAGGATTGTAGATCTGGACGGAAATCTTCCGGGTCTTCAACAAATCTTCTCACGATACGCAGTCTACTTCCTGCCTGGAAACATCCCCGGCGCGGGCCCGGTTATTTATTGGATCAATGTCCTATTTATCTTCAGGAAAGAAAGGCGTTGCCTTCACGACTATGCTGGCGGCACACGCGTTGTAAGGGTCGCGGCCCAGCCACCAGGGGTTCCGCCATGTTAAAGGCAGCGTTCATAGGCGCGGGTGCCCGCGCTCAGTACGCGCACTACCCCTGCGTTCACCGCCTTGAGGGTGTGCGGCTCGAGGCGGTCGCGGAACTCGACGAGGAGAAGATGCAGACCGTGGCCCGCCAGTATGCTATCGAGCGCTGCTTTACCGATTACCGCGACATGCTGGAGTCGGTCGATCCGGACGTGATCTACTGCATCATGGAGGAGCAGTACGTGACCCCCGTCGCAATCGATTGCATGAATGCGGGCAAGCATGTTGCGATCGAGAAGCCCGCGGGGGCTGACGTTCGGGCAGCAGAGAAGTTGAGGGACACCGCCGAGGCCAACGGCGTGCATTGCCTAGTGGCTTATCAGCGCCGCTACGGAGCGGTCACCCGCAAAGCCATGCGCAAGGTCCATGCGCAAGGTCCGCCAACGCTTGCGATCGGCGAATTTCACAAGCCGGGCGACCCAGGCGCCGACCAGCTTGACTCGTTGTGGAATGACGTCTGTCACGTGGCCGATTTAGTGCGATACATGGTCGGCAGCAAGGTCGAGGAGGTGACCGCCTACCAGGATGCCCAGGTGAACGGCGCGAAGAACGTCTTCAACGGGCTGATCCGCTTCACCAACCACGCCGTGGGCATCGTATCGGGAAACCGCTGCTCCGGTGGCAGGGTGCTACGTTCTGAACTACACGGCAGCGGGGTGGCTTGCTACATGGCGCAGATGCCTAGGCAGATCGAGATCTGCGAGTCAGGAAAGGCCCCCCGCATCGTGATGGGCTGGAACCTCGCTAGGGTGAAAGAGGAGGATATCCTCGACTACGAGGGCATACTCCCTATGCACGAGCATTTCATCGAGTGCATCCGCACGGGAGAAACCCCGTGCACCGACATTCGTGATGTCATTCACACCGCGCGCCTCGTCGAGCGCCTCATGGGATTGTGAATCTGTTTCGAGGTGAGGGCCCAGCCCCACAAATCACAAGGCGAATAGAACTTGAAATAATTGCCGAAAAAACCCGGGACATCACATGTTCGGCATTATTTAAGGGGTTTATCGTGGGTTTTGTTGGTCGGGGCGCGACTGGATTCGAACCAGCGACCTTCTGAACCCCATTCAGAATTCGTGCATTTTCCGCGAGGAGCCCAACCCATCGCAAACTCTTAGAAAAACATATAAAACGCTATATTATATCCGTTTTTTCCACTTGAATGATAGTGCCAGATAAGCACAGATAAGTAACACATAAAGCCTCAAAACCGTCACAAAAAGTCCGCTGGAATAGAATCAGAATCTCGTGTCAACGGCCAAGGGGGATAGGATACCCTTGCCCACCCCGCCCCCTGCTCTCACATTACATGTGTCCCCGGAATTTTTCGGCTTCCGACCGTGGACGTGGGCCATAGGGATCGTCCGGCTCTGCTCGCCGATTTCCGAAATATGCCGGTAGCGGATGTAGGCCCCTGAAGGAGGGCGGCGGCGACCTTGAGAAGTTCGCCCAAGGATCTGTCCCTGAAAGATAGCCCGAGGCACTCACGATGGGTCCAGCAGTGTCATTGGGGTCCAGTTCGTAGTTGGTTCCATTCCCCACGCAGGTATTCTTCAGGATGAAGTTGCCCGTGGCACTAGTTGTCCGAATGCCGAAGGACGTTACTCCTGACGACGTGCCCCACACGTTGTTGGCTTCA
>CAZTAB010000467.1:0-2531 GCA_964611475.1 uncultured Verrucomicrobiota bacterium
GCAAGGCCTTGCGCGGCTGTCGGTGCGTCATGGGAGACATGGAGGAGAGAATCTCCAGGATTCCTGGGCCTGCTGCAGAGGCCCTTGCCCGGTTTGCCGCCAAGGAGGGCATTCCGTGATGGTCGCCGCCCGGAGGGGCTATCGCTTCGTAAAGAAGTGCGCGCTGTGCCCGTGGTAGACTTCGGCGGATTCCATGAGGGTCTCCGAGAGGGTTGGGTGTGGGTGCACCGTGAGCATGAGGTCCGAGACCGTGGCGCCCATCTCGATCGCCAGTGTTGCTTCGGCGATGAGGTCGCCTGCATTGACGCCGGTGATGCCAACGCCGAGGATCCTTTCGGAATCTTTTTCAGCGATAATTTTAGTGACCCCATCATTTCGCTCGAGGGTTGTTGCCCGTCCGGACGCGCTCCAGGGGAACTTTGCGACTCTGATTTCCAGCTTCTGGCTCTTGGCTTCAGTTTCGGTGATGCCGGTCCAGGCCACCTCGGGATCGGTGAAAACCACAGCTGGGACAGCCAGCTTGTCGAAGATCGTCTTTTTGCCGGCAATTGCCTCCACCGCTGCCAGGCCTTCGTGAGTGGCCTTGTGGGCAAGCATGGGGTCGCCCGCCACGTCGCCGATGGCAAAGATGGAGGGCTCGGCGGTTCGGCGTTGTGCGTCGATCTCCACAAATCCGCGTTTATTGACCACGACCTGTGTGTTCTCAAGGCCCAGATCCTCGGAGTTCGGGCGACGCCCGATCGAGACCAGGACGTTATCAAACACTTCGGAGGACCGCTGCCCAGCCTTGTCCTCAAAAGTGACCTTGACCCCGGATTTCTGCTCCTTGACTTCCACGACCTTGGTGCTGAGCAGGATTTTTTCGGTATCCCGGGCAATGCTTTTGGCTAGGTGGGTGACGAGATCCTTGTCCGCACCGGGCAGAAGCTGGGGCATCATCTCAACGACGGTCACCTTGGACCCAATGGCGGCGTAGACCGAGGTCATTTCAAGCCCGATGTATCCTCCACCCACGACCAGGAGGCGCTTGGGTATCTCGCGGAGCTCCAGTGCTCCGGTGGAGTCCAGAATCCTTTCGGAGCCGATCTCGAAGAGTGGAATGGATGTTGGTCGGGAGCCGGAGGCCAGGATGGCGGCATCGAAGTCCAACGTTTCCGTTGATCCGTCCTCTTTTTCAACGGAAAGCTGGCTGGCACCCAGGAAGCGGCCCCGCCCTCGGACTCCTGCAACCCTTTTGAGGGAACGCATCTGGCCCAACCCGCCGGTCATTCGCGATACGACCCCCTCTTTCCAGGCCCGGAGTTTTTCCAGGTCGACCTGGGGCTTGGGGAAGGTGATGCCGAAGTGCTCGGCCTCCTTGGCGTCATGCAGCACCTTGGCCGCATGAAGAAGGGCCTTGGAGGGGATACAACCGCGGTACAGGCAGACGCCGCCCGGGTTCTCCTCCAGGTCAACGAGGGTCACATCCATACCGAGATCGGCCGCGTAGAATGCCGCCGGGTATCCCCCGGGACCGCCGCCAACAACGACAACACGAGTTCTATTCTGTTCCCGGCTCACTTGTTTTATCCTTCCATGGTCAGCAAGAGGGGTTCCTCGATCGCTTCAGCAAGCCAGCGAAGGAAGCGGGCGGCGCTTGCTCCGTCGATGAGCCGATGATCATAGGATAGCGAAAGGGGCATCATCGAGCGTGGGGTGAATTCACCATCCTCCCACACAGGCTCGATCGTGGCGCGACCGACCCCGAGAATGGCCACTTCGGGGAAATTGATGATCGGGGTGAAATGGGTCCCCCCGATGCCGCCCAGGTTGCTGATGGTGAAGCTGCCGCCCTGCATCTCATCGAGTGTGAGCTTTCCTTCGCGGGCCCGCCCGGCCGCTTCGCCCAGTTCCGCGGCGAGTTCAATGATGTTCTTGTCGTCCACATTTCGCAGCACCGGTACCACCAGACCCTTCGGCGTGTCAACGGCGATGCCGATGTGAATGTACTTTTTATAGACAATTTCCCGGGAGGCCAGATCGATGCTCGCATTGAACTCAGGGAACACCTTGAGGGCCGCTGCCACCATTTTGGCCAGGATGGCGGTCGGGGTGAGCTTTGTTCCGGCTTTTTCGGCTCGCGGAGCCCAACGCTTGCGCAACACCTCCAGATCAGTGATGTCAGCCCGGTCATTCTGCGTTACGTGTGGAATATTGGACCAGGACCGGGCCATCTGCTGCGCGGTTGCATGCCGGATTCCTGTCATGGGCTGCCGCTCCACGTCCCCCCAGGCGGAGAAGTCTGGAAGAGCGACGGCCTGGCTTGCTGTGCTCGTGGTCAAGCCCTTCACGATGGCCTTGGTGTGAAGTTTCACGTCGTTTATCGTGATTCTGTTCCCGGGGCCAGTTCCGGTTACCGCGCTGATCTCAATGCCGACTTCACGCGCGAATTTTCGAACCGAAGGGGCCGCGGCGACCGGTGCCACGCTTCCGGGCGGGAGTGGGGTTTTTCCCATGGGTCTTGGGGTCCGTGGGGCGAGCTCTGCGGGTGG
>CAZTAB010000468.1:0-7509 GCA_964611475.1 uncultured Verrucomicrobiota bacterium
CACCCTAGCTGACAATGCCATCACCACGGTCCAGGATGATGACGCGCCGTTTGGGCATGAGTACTTTCCCTGGATGGAGGAGGGGGGGGGCTTCCTGCTCTGGGCGTCTTGCCCGCCGAAGCAGCATGACCATGCGGATTCCAATTACCAGATTTTCTTCCGCCGCCTGCCGTCCGGAGCTCCGCAGCGCCTGACCCATGACAAGTTTACAAATCGATGGCCGAGGGGG
This sequence comes from uncultured Verrucomicrobiota bacterium, assembly GCA_964611475.1. Classification (GTDB taxonomy): domain Bacteria; phylum Verrucomicrobiota; class Kiritimatiellia; order SLOV01; family SLOV01; genus CAUZEO01. The sequence goes on from CAZTAB010000468.1 coordinate 230, forward strand.
TTGAGGATAAGGAAGGAGTAGCTAAAGGGGGAACTCAGGGTGAGTTTTGCTTCAGCCCTTCTTTTCCTTCAGCGCCGCAAATCGATAAGATTCATCGGGGGCAACGGCTCCGCGGTGCTGGGTGGCCGGAGGAAGTCCGCGATTTGAATCCGGTTTCCTGTCGCCTTCAAAAAGTACGTGGTCCAGGTTTCACCGTCAAACGCATCGGTCAGTTGAATGCATCCATCCGCATCAATCGTTCCGCTGAGGTTTCCGCCGATGCTGGTGAGATTCGTGTGGATTGTGATCGCGTCGCCCTGCTGGTTGACCGTGGCCCGGATGGATGTTCCGCCAGGATCCATGTCCCCCAGAACGGACAGGCTCCCGACCCACTGGCCATTGAGGTTCAGGAGGCTGGGGTTGCTGCCCGATGACGAATGACTCGACAACCCTTGCCTGCCAAGGTTGCTGCCCCCGGTATCGTTTCCGCCATTGCACCCCTGGAGGACAACAGTTGCTATAAGAAGGGCGGCAGAAATGAATGTTTTCAAGAGCGACTCCTCAACATACTCAACGCAAAACCACTATGATGGCCCCGGGTAAAAGTCAAACAATTGTTTGCTGCCCCGGTGTTGTTAGCTACATTGAGTACCCATGAACCGAAGGGGATTGATGACGGTCGGGAAACTGGCCGTGAGCGCCGCGTTCTTTGCGCTGGTTTTCCGGATGACCGGACGCGAGGAAATGGGAGCCATTGTGGACCGTGTGGATCCCGTTTTCGTGATTCTATCGGTCGTCATGTCGTTCGCGATGGTTCTGGTGAGTTGCTGGAAGTGGAGGGTCCTTTTGGGCGGTGAGGCCCCCGCGATCCCGTTTCAACGCCTGGTCAGGTTCTACCTGACGGGCTACTATTTCACATGCCTTCTCCCCTCCAACATTGGCGGAGATGTTGTCAGATCCTTCTATGCGGGGCGAGACGTTGGAGACCAGGCTCGGTCGGGGGTGAGCGTTTTCCTTGAGCGTTTTACCGGGTTGATTTTTCTCCTGATGCTTGTCATCGCGGCGCCGATGCTGGATCCCTCCTTGTATCGCTCGCCTGCAATCTTCATCCCGGCGGTGGGCGCGCTGTGTCTTCTCATTCTGCTGGTTCTGTTGTCCAGGTTCAGGCAGCCGTTGAAGTCTTTTTCCAGGCTTCTCGGCGAGGACCGGGCATCTGGAGGGGCCGGGCTGGTGGACCGTTTCCGTCGTGCGACGACGGGCCTGAGCCAGAAGCTGAAGAAGGGGCTTCATTCCCTGCGGAGGGATCCGGGAGTGTTCTGGCCGGTGGTGCTGCTCACCGTCGGCTTCTACCTGCTGACGTGGATCAATGTCTACCTGAGCTTCCGGGCGTTCGGGGTCACGGTGGGTTTAGCCGGGATCGTGGCGGTGTTGCCCGCGGCCATGATGGTTGCCATGATGCCTGTCGCGCCTCTCGCGGGCCTGGGTTTGTCGGAGTTTTCATACGTCTTCTATTTTGGCCTTGTGGGGGTCGATTCGGAGGTGTCGCTGGCAATGGGGCTGTTGCTGCGGGCGAAGTTGTTGTTGCTTGGACTTCTGGGGCTTCTGTGCCACGTTACGCTGTGTGGCCGGGTCGAGCGATATGACGAATTCAGAGCCAAGTCGTGATACGAGGGTGCATTCTGTATACGCCGACCCCGGCATGTCGCCACTGAAGAGGTACGCGCTTCTGGCCGTTGGGTCGCCTCGTCTTGGACACCTGATCCTATATGAGGCCGTCGTGCTTTTATCCGCCTGGATTCCCGGCGCGATGGGGTACGGGATCCGACGTGTAACCTATCGATGGATCCTGGGCGGAATGGGCCGCGGGGTGACTTTGGGCCGGAACGTCGTCATTCGTGGCGGGCGGCGCATCCGGATCGGCGACGGTGTCTTTATCGATGATCATTGCGTGCTCGATGCCCGGGGTGACGCCAGTATAACGGTGGAAAAGGGAACTCTGATCGGGCGGAATTCGATCATCCGGGCGCGCGATGGGCGCGTCACGATCCGGGAGGGCTCCGATATTGGCTGCAACTGCATTGTGGGGACTGACAGCCGGGCGGAAATCGGTCGAGAGGTGTTGATGGCCGCGTACGCCTATGTCGTGGCGGGAGGCAGCCACGTGATTGACGATCTGGAGAAACCGATTATACGCCAGGGTGTGCGCAGCAAGGGCGGGGTTCACATCGGAGACGGCGCATGGATCGGTACCCGGGCCACTGTTCTTGATGGCGTCACGATCGGCGAAGGCGCTGTTCTCGGAGCCCATGCACTGGCGACAAAAGACGTCCCCGCTCGCTCAATCGCCCAGGGCGTCCCGGCCCGGGTGGTACGCTCGCGGGAAACCCAGGGAATGCAGGAGTAGCAAGGGTGGCACCCTCGTGCTGCGCTGCATGGGGCTCCGCCCGGCAATCCCGGCTTGGTTCCCCCCGGATGCAGGGATAAACCTAGACGATGCGCCATTCTGCAGATCCGAAGTCAGGTTTTCTGCACAACCTGTACGAGGCGTATAACACCCGGAGATTCATTGATTCTGACCCGGTGCAGTTTCTCCACCGGTTTGACGACCCTGGGGACCAGGAAGTCGTCGGGTTGGTAGCCTCCGGGCTTGCGTATGGCCGTGTTGCCTCCATCCACGCGAGCGTGGAGGAATTTCTTCGGCGCGTGGAGTATTCCCCCTCGCAGTTTGCCGATGGGACGAGTCGCAGCCGGAAATTACGATCGTTGGATGGATTCCGGCATCGCTGGACCCCCGCGTCCGATGTCGTGGACCTGCTGGAGGGGGTCAAGAGAGTGCGGCGGGAAAAGGGGTGCCTGCAGGAGGCGGTGATGGAGCACCTGCGGGAGGAGCATTTGTCTGTTCGGGAAGCTGCATCCGGTTTCGTTCGGGCGTTGGCGAAGGACGGCGCGTCCAAAAACTCTCTGCTGGCTGACCCGGCGTCAGGCAGCGCCTGCAAGCGCCTCTTTCTCTTTTTCCGGTGGTTGGCCCGCAAGGATGAGGTGGACCTGGGCATCTGGTCCCGGCTTCCCGTGTCAAAACTGGTTGTCCCGGTGGATGTTCATATGCACCGCGCCGGGCAGGCACTCGGGTTTACGAAACGAAAGCAGGCGGACCTCAAGGCCGCGATGGAGATCACTCGGGGTTTTAAAAGGTTGAACAGTGACGACCCGCTTCGATTTGACTTTGCGCTCACCCGCCCGGGAATCCTGGGCTCTATCGATCTGCGGGATGTGCTTGGCCGCGGTAGTGGGGAGATCAAGCGGCTTGCGAAAGTGTTGCCTGTGCTGGAGTAAACGCGTAGATTGCCCTATACGTACAGGGCGGGGAACTCTGCGGTTACCATGCGGTCAACATTCCAAATCTCAGATTTGATGATTCCCTGCTTCGCCTGCATCGTGTTTTTGCTTTTGGTCGCTCCGCCGGCGCGAGCGGACGAGGTGGATGACGAGTTTCGTTTTGCCTCGGCACTGATCGAGCGCGGCTTCCCCGACTTTGCCCGGAAGGTGTTGGCAAATGTGCTCCGGGAACATCCCGACCGTGAACAGGGTGCATCGCTGGTTCGCGCGCAACTGCTGATGGCAAACAGGCAATTCGCGGAGGCGGAGGAAGTCATACGCTCGATCGATGGCTCGTCGAGCGCCGGGCGGAGAATACGCCTGATCCTGGCCCGCTATTACTACAAGGGTGGGGACATTGAGAAGGCCAAGTCATTGTACGAGGATTTCTTCGCCCAGTTCCAGGCGATCCCGAAGGATCCGGGTTTGCTGATGGTGTATCTGGACGCCGCATTCAAGTTCGCCCAGATGCTGGCGCTGGCAGGAGACTACGAGGGGGCAATCGGCTACCTTGATCGCGCGCTGAAAGGCGGTCCGGAGCAGGAAAAGCAGCGTCTCATCGAGGAGTTGCAGGCACGGTATCACCTCCGGGCCGCGGAAAATTCGGAGGGTAGCGGTCGATCGCGGCACCTCGCCGCGGTCGAGGAAATCGCCGGGGATATTGAATTTGGAGGACCCTTCTGGGTTGCCAGAGGCGCGTTGTTGCGGGCGGATGTCGCACGTGTTGCGGGGAGGCCGGATGAGGCCCTCGAAATGCTGGAGAACCAACGGAAGATTTTTTCGCAGTACGAGCGGAGCCTGGAGGAGGAGGGGGCGCCCGTGTCGGACAGTCCCAAGGCTGGGTACTATTTTTCCCGCGCCCGGGCGAACGAGGACAAGGGTGACGCCCTGCTCCCCGGCGCAGTCAGGAATCCCGACCATGGAGAGACGGCAAAGCGTACGTTTGCGCTCGCCCTGAACGATTATGCTCGCGTTCTCAAGAAGTACCCGAACTGCTCCTATGCTTCAGATGCCGTGATCCGGTTTGGGGAGGTTTCCGAAAAGATCATTGAACTCGGGGGAAAAATCGTCCCGAAAAAATCGATAACGGACAGCCAATCGATTCAGCCCGACCGGCTCTTTGCTCAGGCTGACCAGAAATTCAAGGCGGAGAGGCACGAGGAGGCGGCCCGGGCATATCTCGAGGTTCTGAACAAGCATCCCGACACGTCCGCCTCGCCGCGCGTACTGTCTAACCTGGGCAAGAGTTATCTGCAGCTGGACGACCTGCTCATGGCTAGGGTTGTCTACGACTATTTGTCGGAGCGGTACGCCGGGGATCCCGCCGCGGCTCAGGCTTCGCTGATTCTGGCCTCCTATTTTCGAAAGCACGACAAGCTCCCGCTTGCCTACCAGTCCTACAAGTTGTTTGCGGCACGCTTCCCGGCTCATCCCAAAGCGGCGCAGGTTCTTTACACCGTGGCCGTGCAGGCCGGGAGGGACGGGGAGGCCGGAGAAGCCGCTCGCCTGTACGGGGCGCTGACGCGGATGTATCCGGGCAGTGAGTATTTTCTCAAGGCGTTGAGGGCGCTTGGATGGGATGCGTACAAGCTGGGGCAGTATGAAAGGGCCCTCGAGAAGTTCGTGCTCTATGCGGAGGAGGCCCCGGAGGGATACCACAAGGCAAACGCAGCCCTGGTTGCGGCCGATTGCCAGCTGCGGCTTGAAGACAACGCGGGCGCGTTCAGGCGTTTCGGGGCGCTGGCGGAAGTGCTCGATCCGGCCCTGCCGGAAAATCCATACTATGTCGACGACGAGACGCGGGAGAAGGTGTCGCTGCTGTACGAGCAGGCCATGTTTCAGAAAGCCCTCGCGTTGTCCCGCATCATCGATCCCCCGGAAAAAGTTCCCGCGTACCTTGCCAAATCGATCGAGATGTACGACGAGTTCGTGCGTGACTGGCCCACGTCGCAGTTCGCGCCCAAGGCCCTTGCGTCCAAGGGGGTGGTCCTTCTCCAGCTCGACCGCCTCGACGAGGCGACCGGGACGTTTGAGCAACTCGCCGGGAAGTACCCGGACACGGCGGAGGGAAAGAACAGCCTTTACCAACTGGTGGAAGCTGCGGTGAAGATCGACAATCTCGACGTTGCTCGAGATGCCGTGGAGAGGATCGCCGCTGATCCGGCGGCGTACGGCATTGACACCTTTGCCCGAATCGGGGAGCTGATGTTGTCCAATTCTCTCTACGAGCAGGCGATCAGCGCGTACGAAAAGTTGTTGAATGCGGCGGGCGAAAGCGGGTTGAAGGAACGGGCGTATTTCGGGTTGGGGAAAAGCCTCCTGGAAAAGGGTGATTGCGGCAGGGCGGCGGAGAACCTGCAGGCGCTTCTAGCACTGAACCGGCGGACCGGGTTTTTCTTTGACGCGAACCTTTATCTGGCGCGGGCGCTCAAGCAGTGCGGGAGCCACGATGAGGCGCTGGATGCGCTTCGGGAAATTTTCACTCTCGATAGTGATCGGGTTCGGTTACGCAAGGCTAATGTGGAACTGGCCGGGATCCAGGCAGCGCAGGGGCGCGCGGCGGATGCGTATGCGACGTACCTGCGCATGGTGCTCACGACGGAGGATCCCGCGCGTCCCCCGGAGCTGGTTGACATCAACCGCTCCGCGGCGCTGGCCGCGATTGAACTGGGGATGAAAATGGCCGACTACGAGACGGTCATTTTCCTGGCCGACAGGTTCCAGGGGCACTGGGGCAAAGACGAAGCGATTGCATCTGTTCGCGAAGTCAAGAACCAGGCCTTGCTGGAGCGCTCCAAGCTGCTGGCCGGGAAAGAGGAGGAATCGCTGGTGGAGTTGATGGAATAATCGCCGGATGCGGGAATCGGGGTATAACATAAGCGGCAGGGCCCTCTTGGGAATGCCTTGCGAGGGAGAATTCAGGTGAAGGCGAGAAGAAAAATTCGGATGTCGGGTGCCCGGAGGACCCGGGTCGTGACGGCGGAGGGCAATGGAAGGGTCCTGAATCAATCCACCTGCAGGCCGGTTGTCCGTGGGCGGCCTTATGACGCGCCCAATCGGGGGCTTCCGGTTTCTGGTGTCGTTGGGCCTCCTGCGCCTCGCGTTGCCGGTCTGGCGGTGATCCTCGGCGTGCTCGCGTTTGTCTTTCCGCTGTCTTCGGACGCGGCATATATCCTCCTCAAGAACAATCGCAAGATTGAGGGCGAGGGTTTGCGAAGAAATGCGCAGGGCCAATTTGTCATCGAGACCGCGGCCGGAATCCAGACGTACGACCCAAGGCAGATTGTGAGGGCGGAGGCGGATCGCCCCGCAGATTACAGCCGGGGCGTACAGTTGTTCAAGGCCCGCAAGTATGACGAGGCGTTGAAGCTGTTCGAGGCGCTCGTGCGTAAATTCGAGGGCCTGACATGGGATCATCGGGCGAATCTGATGATTGCGCGGACCTATGCGGGACAGGGCAGGGCGGACGCGGCGTTGGCCACCTTCAAGCTGTTACCCGAGAGCGCATTCAAAAATCCCGATGTCCGCCTCCAGTACTGGGACGTGCTCATGGAAACAGCCGAGTACGAGACGCTGGCGAAGGACCTGAAGGAGGCGGTGCGGGACAAGAATCGTGATATTGCAGGGCGGGCGCAGCTTGTTCGTGGGAACATGAGGATGAGGCAGAAGCAGTACGAGCGGGCAGCCATTAACTACCTTCGGACGGTCGAGTTTTTCCAGGCAGATCGCGAATTGCGGGCGGAGGCCCTTTTCAGGGCGGCGGCTGCGCTGGATGAATTGCGGGACCAGCGCGCGGAGGGGCTGCGCCAGGAGTTAAGGAGCCGGTATCCCGACAGCGAATGGGCCGGGAGGCGCGGCGATGGATGAGGAGTCATGATCCGGCGGGGGCGTGCCGGGAGGCTGCTCTCGTTCGGGGAAACTCCAAA
>CAZTAB010000469.1:0-9293 GCA_964611475.1 uncultured Verrucomicrobiota bacterium
CACCGCCTCGAGAAGCTCCTCCCGGGACGGGAACGTCAACCATTCCTCCTCGATCAAAGCCCCCACCGACGCAACGAACCCCAGTCTCCGCCACGCCCCGACATTCAACGCAAGATTGAAGAAAAAACCCGTTTCCTCCCAGTTTCCGAAGGTCCCCTCCGCAACGTTCCGTGCAACGTTCTCGCTACTTTCACCAAGGAAACTGAACTCCCAGTCATGGATGATCCCGGCCCCATTGGTCGCAAAGTGTGTCAGCCAGCCGTCTTCCATCAGCGCCCCAAGAACCGGTCCCAGCCCGTTTTTCACCGCATGCGCGCCGAATGCGATGACGACGGATCGTTCTTGGTCCCGCGCCGCCGCGATGCGCCCGGCCACTTCGTCGAGAAGTTGCCTCGATTCCAGGGAAATGTCACGCGGCCGCGTTTCGGGATCCACATGGTCGCGTTCAATGGATGCCCGGTTTTCCCGCTCAGAGAGAGGTCGCATCCGTACGCGCGAACGATCGAATTTCCCCCGTCGGGTCATCGATCACCTCGTCACGCGGTGGTCCGCGTAATTGTCGCAAAGAGTTCCGGGCGCCGGACACGAAGATTGCAACAGATCCCATTGCGGTATTCGTTCAGCGCTCGGGCGGAAAGTTTGGCCACAACCATTTCATCGCGGATATCCCGGGACCGGCTTTCGGTGAGCACGTTTCCTCCCGGATCGATCATCAGGCATCCCCCCGGGTGATTTGCCTCGACGCCCTTGATGTGGCTGGCCGACGGGCCGGCGGTGTTGCAAAGGCCAACATAGCACGCGTTGTCGAAGGCCCGGCAACAATGAATCCGGCGCCAATCCTCCTTCACCGCGCGAACGGCTTCATGTCGTTTCGCGGCGCCGCGAGGCCATTTGTCCATGGTCCGCCCCGCATGCGGGGCGAGGATCACCTCGGCACCGTCCAGAGCGAGGCAACGCGCGACCTCCGGAAAAAGGTTGTCATAGCAAATCACGATTCCAACGTTGGCAAACGGCAACTTGAACACTGGCATATCCGTTCCGTGACGAAAAAAGAAATACTCATCCCTCGACAGGTGAAGTTTCCGCTGCTTGCCCACATACCCTTCCGGACCGGCGATGAACATCGTGTTGTAGAGCAGCGGACCATCCTTCTCGGCAATGCCCGCCACCACGTAGATCTTATGTTCGGCAGCGGCCTCGACCAATCGCGAACAGAACGGCCCGTCAGGAACGGGTTCCGCAGCTTCGACCATCGAAACATGGCCGCCGTGACCGGTCACACCCAGCTCCGGAAGGCATACCAGACCGGCGCCCTTCCGCGCGGCCTTCGCGACCCACCGAATCGAGGCCTCCAGGTTCTCGGCCGCATCGCCCAGGGGGCTCGCATGCTGCACCAGGGCGAGCACGAAATCTTTCATGGTCCAACTCTCATCCTCTGCCATCTTCGAGGAACCACAAGGCATTTACAAGAGATACATTTTGTAGTAGTTGACCAGAGATCACCCCCCCCCATCTGGAGACACATAACATGAGTGACAAAGTCGGAATCGGCGACGTGGGAAGCGGCGGCATGGGAATGAACGTGGTTTCGCAGGTGCTCGGCGTCGACAAGCGGCTCCGAATGCGCGCCGTGTACGACATCGATGACCGGGCAGTGCAGAACGCGCTGAAACGGGGCCATGCGGACGCAAAAGTCTGCTCCAGCCTTCAAGAACTCCTGAAGGACCCGGACATCGACTGGGTGATGATCGCCACCTGGAATGCCGATCATGCGAATTCTGCCGTTGCGGCATTGGACGCGGGAAAAAATGTTTTCTGCCAGAAACCACTGGCCACGACCCTCGAGGACTGTCTTCGGATGCGTGACGCATGGGAGACGAGCGGAAAGCTCTTCCAGCTCGGCTTCAACCTCCGATATTCCCCACATTACCTCCGCATCAGGGAACTCGTCGCGAGCAATTCCATCGGCTCCTTGATCTCGATGGAATTCAACGAGACCCTGGAGTTTAACCATGGCGGCTTCATCATGGGCGATTGGCGCCGGTTGAAGAAGAATTCCGGACCGCACATCCTGGAAAAGTGCTGCCACGACATCGACCTGGTCAACTGGATCGTAAACAGCCCGGCGCTGCGCGTCGCCTCCTTCGGCGGCCTTGACTTCTACAAGCCGGAAAACGCCTCGCGCGTCGACGAAATCGGACCGAACCCGGACGGCAAGCCGGCCTACCAATCGTGGTTTGAGCACCCCGTGAATCCGTTCACCAGCAACAAGGACATCATCGACAACCAGGTCGTGATCATCGAGTACGCAAATGGAGTCCGGGCCACGTTTCACATGAACAACAACGCGGGCCTCGCAGAACGCCGCATGTATTTGTGCGGCACGCACGGTACGCTTCGCGCAGATGTACTGAGCAGCGCGATCGAGCTAAAAAAGGTCGGATGGGATACGAAACGGGAGGACCATGCGACCTCCGGCAAGGGCACGCACGGCGGCGGCGACGACGTCCTGGCGCGGGAACTCGCGGACACCATGATCAACGGGACGTCCCCCCGCGTGGGGGTCGAGGAGGGCATCCGTTCGGCGGTGACCTGCCTTGCCATCGACGACGCCATGGAGTCGGGCACCGTCGTAAACGTGCGACCCTACTGGGACAAGGCCGGGATCGCGGTGTGATGGTCATTGGCTCCGGCGGTAGGACTCGAACCTACAACCTAGTGGTTAACAGCCACCCGCTCTACCATTGAGCTACGCCGGATCCATTAATGAGATCGCGCGAAAAGAACCGATAAACTAGGATATCGTCGGTCAAAGTCAAGTCCGGGGCGGCTTTTACGGCGGGAAAATCGAAGAAAGAGTCCTTGCTGGATCTGCCGGGCCGGGCTGTCGACAAGGCCGTCGCCTTCCTCTGTCAGCAGGGGAACCAGAACCGGGACGAGAAATTCCAATTCGCGTCTTCAACGTCGGGATTCGACCTGGCCGGAAACATGCCCTTGTTCGAGAAACTCAGCCGAACTCCTGCATTGAACGCGAACCATTTGCAGAATATCCGCCACCCGTTAACAGAAATGACAAGACCTCTCAATCATCTCTGGAGCTCGGGGGCTATTCCAATTCCCGACGACCTTCCATCGCCCGGGAAAGCGTGACCGGGTCGGCATACGAAACACCCCCGCCCGCAGGAATCCCCAACGCGAGACGGGATAGCTTCACCGGCCTGGACCCGATCAACTCCTTCAAAAAACTGACCGTAGCATCACTCTCGACGTCGGTATTCAGGGCCAGAATCACCTCGCGAATTTTTTCCTCGTCGATTCGCTTCAGCATCGATTCGAGCCGGATATTGCGGGGACCCTCTCCACGCGAAGGAGAAAGCTTTCCCATCAGAGCGTGATAACGCCCCTTGTACGAACCGGCCCGTTCAATCAGCACGATATCGCCCGGGTCCTCCACTACACAAAGAATGTGGCCCTCCCGAGAGGGATCGGTGCAGAGGCGACAGGGATTTTCCTGCTTCGAGGTAAGGTTCCCGCAATTGTCGCAGATCCGGATCGATTCCCTCATCCGGGCGAGGGAATCCTCCAGGCTCCCGGCCAATCCGTCACGGTCGCGGGCCAGCGCCACCGCGATTCGTTCTGCGGATCGGCGACCTACGCCTGGAAGCTTGCCAAGATCGGCAACCAGGCGGGCAAAGGGCTCGAGGGAAGGCATGGACGTACGCCGATGGGACAAATCGGGAGGGAAACCGGCTGGGTCGGCACAGGTGGGTTTAGAGATTCAATCCGGGAATATTCAGTCCCTTCGTCAATTTCCCCATCTCCTCGCTCACCATCTCCTGGGCCTTCTTCAGGGCCCCATCGACCCCCGCGAGGATCAGGTCTTCCAGCATTTCGACATCCTCCGGGTCAACGACTTTGGGATCGATCTTGATGCTCTGGACACTGACGTCTCCCTTCGCCAAAACCGTCACCGCACCGCCGCCCACGGAGAATTCCACGGTCTTTTCAGCCATCTCCGCCTGCATTTTTTGCATGTTTTTCTGCATGTCGGCGGCCTGCTTCATCATTTTCATCATGTTCGCCATAGCAACCTCCTCAACTTTCTCGAACGTCTTCGATTTTTCCGTTGAACATTTCCAGCGTCTTTTGCACGGCCGGTTCCTGGAACCATTCGGACCTTGCCCGCCGCCGTTTCGGTTGGGAAGCAGTTTCCCCGCCGGTCGGCCCTTCCGCCGCAGCCGCTACATCCTCCCCGGGAGAGCCGCCCCGGACAACCAAGCCCTCTTCCGGAGTCTCTGGAGCGGTCGCCGGTGGAGAATCGCCCCCCCGCATCGCATCCACCGTCCGGATCAACTCATCAATCGACACAACGGTCGCCGCCCGCGACGCCCGGATCAACCCGGTCTCGAGCAGCGTTCTTCTGGACAACGCCGTCCTCATGCGGTCTTCCACATCCGTCAGGATATCGACAATCCGCAGAACTCTGGCCGCCTCCAGGTTCTCGCCCTGCCGATGCACCGTCTCAAGTTGGGAATCGGTCAGGTCCAATGCCCCCGTTTCCCCGCTGCTGTAGGCAAAGATCAAAAGATTCCGGAAGTGCTCCAGCAATTCGATTACCAGGCGGGGCAGATCTTTTCCCTCCGAATCCAGCGTGGCCACATGCCCCATGGCCGCGGGGATATCACCGCCAAGAATCGAGTCGGTGAGCCCCTCGAGCGCCGACCAGGATACCAGTCCAAAAACCGACAACACATCCGCCTCGCTGATGTCCGTCCCCCGGAACGCGATGAGTTGGTCGAGCGCGGACAGAGCATCCCGCATGCCGCCCTCTGCTCCGCGCGCAATGGCCAGCATCGCCGCAACCTCCACCTTCAGCCCCTCAGCGGCCGCGATCTCCTCCAGCCGCCCCACGATCGTGCGGACCGGGATCCGCTTCAGGTCAAACCGCTGGCAGCGGGACAGGATGGTGGCCGGCACTTTTTGAGGTTCCGTGGTGGCGAAAACGAACTTTACGTGGGCGGGCGGTTCTTCCAGCGTCTTGAGGAGCGCGTTGAACGCCGCGACACTAAGCATGTGAACCTCGTCAATGATGTAGATCTTATAGGGGCCGCGGGTCGGAGCGTACTGGACGTTCTGGCGCAGATCCCGAACCTGTTCTACGCCATTGTTGGAGGCTCCGTCGATTTCGAGGACGTCCAGATTGTTGCCCCGCATGATCTCTTGGCAGGCATCGCAGGCATCGCACGGCCCGCCGGCCGCCCCGTTTTCACAGTTCAGGGCCTTCGCGAAAATCCGAGCGGTAGTGGTTTTCCCGGTCCCGCGGGGCCCGACGAAAAGGTACGCATGCGCCACGCGGCCGGATGTAATAGCGTTCCGGAGCGTGGTCGTGACATGTTCCTGTCCGACAACATCCTCGAACCGCTGCGGCCGCCACTTGCGGGCTAGTACTTGGTACGACATGGCATCCAATTCTGTTTCAGCAATAAACAGGCCGTGCACCCTTCTTCGACACCCTCGCCCGGCTTTCGTTCCATGGCGGGAACTCCAGCCAGGGGATCCTGATGCACCCGGGAAGACATGACTTACCGCTGCTACCTTCCGGTCCTGACGGGGTTCACCAGTTCCCGTCGCACAGGGCCCAGCTATCAACACTCACGCCATGGGCGAAGACACCGGCCGAAACACGCCTCGGGAGGGAGTTCAACCCTGCTATAGCGGAATGCAGGTCCCCTGTGACAAGCACAAGGTCAGGGCACCGCTAATTCCCCGCCTAGCACGACCCTCGAAAGATACCAATCCCGCCTTGGGCACGCAAGCGCGGGTTGACACTTCGGCCTTGCCGCGGCGGGAGCGGCCATTCAACATGCAAATTGAATGAGAATCCTCATCAGCAATGACGACGGGATTCATGCCCCGGGAATCGAGATCCTCGCGGACGCCGTCGCGGACCTGGGTGATATCGACATTGTGGCCCCCGCCCAGGAGCAAAGCGGGGCCAGCCATTCGGTGACGCTCAATCAACCCCTGCGGCCGAGCCCGGTCAGCCGAAAAGGAAGCCCGTTTGGCCTTTCCGTAAACGGGACTCCCGCAGATTGCGTGAAACTCGCGGTGCACCACCTTCTGCCCAGGACACCCGACTTGATTCTCAGCGGAATCAATTGCGGCTCGAACGCAGGCATCTGCGCGATCTACTCTGGCACCATTTCCGCCGCCGCAGAGGGGACCATCCTTGGCATCCCCAGCATCGCGTTTTCCCTCTGCTCCCACGGCTCCCCGCTCCACTGGAACACCGCGGGCGAGGTGGCACGGAACATCGTGGAGAATTTTACCACGTCCGGGCTGCCGGGAAACACCATGCTCAACGTGAACATCCCCAACCTGGCGATGGACCGTCTTCGCGGATTCTCGGTGGCCCCCATGGGCAAGTCCAGGTACATCGATGAATTCGAAGAGCGGACCGACCCGAGGGGAGAGAAGTATTACTGGCTGGTTGGAGAAGTCCATCGCTCCGACACTTCGCGAAAATCGGACCTCGACGCATTGGAGGAAGGGTACGTGGCCCTCACCCCGATCCACTTCGACCTTACCGATCACCACAGCCTCGATCGGCTGAACCGATGGGAGTTGTCGCTGTAGGCCCAGACTTCGAGATTCGATGTTTGCACTGGACGGGGCATACTCATGCCCGGGATGTAAAATCGGGAATGTCCAATATCGAATGCCAAGGGATTCCGCCTACACGACTTTCGCCTCCGCCTCGGAGATCGCCACAAGCATCGCTCCGCCGTCCGGCGCCTCGCGCAGGCTCTCCAGAAGCGAGGTCTGCTGCACCATCCGGCAAATCCGGGTAAGGAGATGAAGGTGCAGGCGGTCATACTGGCTGCAAATCAGGAAGAAGAGGTCGGTCGTTCTCCCATCGGGCGCGCCGAACGGCACCGGCTGCACGGTCCGGCCCAGGACCATGAACGAGTCGGAGAACATGTAGGGATCATGATGGCGCGGATGCAACAGCGCCAGCCCCCCCGGCAACGCAGTCGACCGGATCTCTTCGCGCTCCCGCAGCGTCTGCAGCAGGTCCGCCGGATCGTAGACCCGCTCGCTCCGCTCCGCGAGGTCCACCATGTCCCGGAACACCGCGGCCCGCGTCTTCGACGGCAACGCCGGCTCAATCCATTCACGCCGGAAAAAATCGGACACCAGCGTCTCGCGCTGGGACCCTTCTTCCACCACCTCCCCGCTCGCGGCGTGAAAGGACGTCAACGTTTTCTTGTCGAAGGCAAGGATACGCTGAGATGCCCACGCGTCGATCTCGCGGCGCTGAAACATCATCCGGTCCCCTTTCCGCAAGCACGGGAGCTCCCCCCGTTTGACCATGCGCCGCACATCCTCCTCCGTGACATGAAGATACCCCGCTGCCTGGCGAATGTCATATAGTTGATGAGGCATGGGAGTTGACTCGCCAAACCAGAAAACGTCAGATGTTTCGCTGGAAAGAAACCTGGAAGCAAACCATGATAGCAGGAGGTCTGTATGTCCGCCACACCATTTGATTTGACAGGCAAAGTCGCCCTGGTGACCGGGACGAGCCGCGGGCTGGGACAGTACATGGGCCGCGCCCTGGCGCGGGCCGGTGCCGATCTGGTGGTCACCAGCCGGGATGCGTCCCACCTGGCCGATTTCCAGCGTGAGATCGAGTCGCTGGGCCGCTCGGCCACGCCGGTTGAACTCGATGTCCGCAGCCAATCCAGCATCCAGGCCGCAGTGGAAACCACCTGTGCCACCTGCGGGAAAATCGACATCCTGGTCAACAACGCCGGGTGCAACGTCCGAAAGCCGACTCTCGACATCACCTGGGACGACTGGAACCTCGTGCTGGAAACAAACCTGCGGGGCACATTCTTCATGGCGCAAGAGGTGGCCCGCCACGCCATGATCCCGGCACGGCACGGCCGGATCATCAACATCGGCTCAATCACCAGCGTCTTCGGCTATGCCGCCCTCGGACCCTATTGCGCCAGCCGCGGAGGCACCAAGCAAATGACCATGAGCCTGGCCGATGAGTGGGGATCCCATGGCATCACGGTGAATTGCCTTGCGCCCGGGTGGTTCGAAACCGCGCAGAACAAGGTCCTCTACGAAAACAGGGAGTGGGTCGAGTATCTCTGCGACCGCATTCCTCTGGACCGGCCGGGTCGCCCCAACGATCTCGACGGTGCCATCGTGTTCCTCGCCTCCGACGCATCCGAGTATATCACGGGGCAGACCCTCCTGGTGGACGGAGGCATGACGACCGGAGCAACCAAGGCATCGGTCTGAGCGAGGAAGCCTCGAAATGCAATCAAATGCCCGGCATTTGATTGCGAGAGGACACTGCTCGGCGACAGGAATGTAGAATCCCGTATTTGAGGGGCCGGGCCCATGGAGGAACAAGCCCCACCCTGGCGACAGGAAGCGCGCACAACCGGGGACCAGCCGGATGAGGGCCCGTTCACCGACCCAGGTCAAAGGAGACACGCCTCCTCTTCCCCGCGATTGCGCGAAAACCCGATGAGGGGCGTCCGGGGCAACCAACGACCCAAGGACCCCGGAAGCGAGGGATCAAAAATCCCCTCACCGATACCCGGACGGATTGTCCAGCAGCCTTCCCCAGTGCGCCGGGAACGTGAACGCATCACCATTCCATAAAATGATCTTTTCTCCAGGCACGCCCTCAACGTGTGCGTCCGCGAACGCGACGTTCGCACCATGAGGGTGCCGCAAAACATCGATGCCGTACTTTGCCTAAAGCGTGCAGGCATATCGCTCCCCGCAACCCCCCAGTCAGGAGACCGGAAACTATCGCAGACTCTGCAAACATGGGGGATGATTACGCGGAGACGAACGAGAAAATCCCACCGTGAAGCCACGGGTGGTTTTGCCTGGGCCCAACAGCCAGATTCAAACTGACAACCTAGTAGTGGACTTGCGCATCAACCTATGCTCAAGGGAAAACCCGTACAGAAGCCGAGAAGCGGCTTATCTACTAGAGGCTGGATATCGGGGTGCGGGGCTCCACCTGCTCAAGGCTCTTCATGGTCTCACCGCGCGCACCGGGAGGGGTCAGAGATCCCTGTCCCATTACATGGGTACCCATAAACATCCAAAGTGCCGCGACAAGGCCAGTTCGGTGAGCCCGGCCACCTTCCCCCTTGTATCTATAGGGTTTATTTGACCAATGGAGTAGCCGGGAAGCGGGTTTCAAGGGGCAAGTGCTCATGCCTCCCCAAAAGCGATTTCCTATCAATTCGATAGCG
>CAZTAB010000470.1:0-4204 GCA_964611475.1 uncultured Verrucomicrobiota bacterium
AGGGTGGCCGCGGTACCCCACGCATCCCGCATGGTGCTGGTCGTCCATGATGAGGAGCACATTCGGCCGGGCGGACGGGGTTTCCATATAGAATCAATCGCCTCCACGATCTCCGTCACTTCGATCGGAAATCAAAGCGCCCAACGACGCGACGGGGAATCCAACCTACTCGAAAACCTCTGGATTGACACAATACTCCGGCTGTTCGCCCTTGAACACAGCAACCATTCCGGTTGCCATGACCCTGAAAATGCGATCCATGGCAAGTACACTGGTACCCATGAAATGAGGCGCACAAAGGCACCGGGAATCCCTGAACAGGCGGTGCGATACGTCCGGTGGTTCTTCCGGGAAAACATCCAGTCCAACGCCGGCCAACCGACCGCTTTCCAACCCCTCCGCAAGGACATCCAGGCCGTCGATCACGCCGCCGCGGGCCAGGTTCACCAGGATCGCCCCCTTCTTCATCATGGCAATCGCCTCCCGGTCGATCAGCCCCCTGGTTTCCTCCGACATCGGCAAATGCAGTGACACGAAATCCGAGGCCCCGAGCAACTCCTCGAGGCTGACAAGCGTTACCCCGAGCTCCGCCGCCCGCGCCTCCGGGACCACCGGGTCGTACGCAAGAACCGTCATGGAAAAATTCTGGACCAGCCGGGCAAGATACCCGCCAATCCTCCCGAGGCCAACGATTCCGAGGGTTTTTTCAAGCATGTCACCAGACTTGTTCTCGTAGCGCCAGTTCCAGTTTCCGCTCTTGACTGCTTCATCAGCCGCCGGGATCTTCTTCTCCAGCGCCAGGATTAGCGCCAAGGCTCCTTCGGCAACCGAGAACTCGGCGCCCGGGGCGACGACCACCGGAATTTTTCGGGCGGTCGCTGCCGCGACGTCCACGCTGTCGTACCCGACACCGGGCCGGCCGATCACGCGCAGCCCCGAAGCCCCGTCGATCATCCGGGCAGTCACCACTCCCTCGCCACGGCACACAATTCCCGTGGTGCCCTCAAGGCGCTCCAGCATGGTGTCCTCGCCGGGGTCCGGCGAGATCTCCACCGGTGCCACTTCCTGGAGAATGTCGATCGCAACCTGGTCGATCGGCGCCGTTGAAACAATTCGATCCGTTGTCACTATTCCGCCCCCTGTCTCAGCCTGCTGTGATCGGGCAAAAACCCTCCAAAACCGGCATCCACGTCAATGACGGCACCAGTCACCGCGTCTGCCATGTCGCCCGCGAGGAACAGGACCGCCTGCGCCACCTCCTCGGGTTCCACGAACCGGCCGAGGCTCACCATCACCCGGTGTTTTTCGCGCAATTCCTCGGAACGCGCCTTGAACCGGGGACTCTCCGTCGGGCCTGGGCTGACGCAATTCACCGTGAGGCCAAACTGGCCGACCTCTGCGCTCAACGACCGGGTAAAGCCTTCGATGCCTGCCTTGGCTGCGGCATACATCGCCCGCCCCGGCTGTCGGTGATCGCTCCCGACGGACGAAATGTTCACGATCCGCCCGCAGCGGTTTTCAATCATCCCGGGAAGCACCGCGCGGGTGCAATGGATCACTCCCATCAGGGTCGTAAGTTCATCGCGCTGGACGTCGAGGGTGGAAGACTCGAAGAGCACGAATTCCGCGGGCGCGGCGGCATTGTTCACCAAGATATCAATCCGGCCGAACGCATCCCTGGTTTTCCCCACGAACGCGTCCACGGCCTGCGGGTCATTCACGTCCCCCGGAACCGCGATGGCTTCCACCCCCTCTTCCACCAATTCCCGACATGCCGCTTCCGCGAAATCCCCCATCACGTCATTCATCGCAACCTTTACGCCCTGCCCTGCAAGTTGCCTTGCAATCGCATTCCCGATGCCACGCCCGGCTCCGGTCACGAGCGCTGTTTCGCCTGTAAGCTTCATAAGCCCGCCTTGGTTCAGACCCCGGCGAGAAACAGCGTGCGGGGAAATTCCATGAGGAACTCCGGGCCATCCGGCGTGACGTGACAGACGTCCCCAAGGGGAATAAACATTTTCCCCGACCCGGGAAGCTTGAAGCAGGCATGGATCACCGCCGTTGTGCCGTGCGCAAGCAGATCCTCATTGCTCTCCGACATGCTGGGCCTTTCGCTGTAATCCGCGCCCATTCCGTGCCCAACGCGGCCACCATCGAGTTGAAAGTCATGCCGGGCGGCGGTCTCCCGGATCACCGAAGCCACGGTCCCGACCCGCATGCCAGGCTTCATCTCGGCCAGGCCGGCATCCTGCGCCTCACGGGCGATCCCGTAGATGTCCTCCAGGGCATCGGATGGCTTTTTCAGCGTGCCGGAACGCTGCCCGTGACACCAGTACCCCTTGTACACGACATACGAGCAGGCGGCGATCAGGTCCCCCTCCTGCAGTGTGCGCTCGTGCGGCTTGATGTCGATCCGCGAGTCGGCCCAGTTCGGCGCCGGCCCCGATGCCATCCAGAATTTTGCAATGTCCGCCCCCTCACCCCGAACGGCCCGCTCCATCTCCGCGACGAGTTCGACACCCGTCATGCCGGGGCGAGCTTTCTCCACCAAGGTCTGGAACCCAAGATCGCTCAACCTCGCTGAATCCCTCATGCTTTCAACTTCCCCCGGGCTCTTCACCGATCGCATCCCCGCCACAATGTCGGGGATCCGCCGCAGGCGATCGCCCAGGGCTCTGGACAGAAACTCATAAAAAGGAGTGGGCATGTTGTCCACACCCACCACGGCCACGGCCTGGCCCGACAAGCCGTTCTCCTCCAGAATGGAAAGCGTTTCCGACGCGAAGTCCCCAATGCCGCCGACATTCTGCGCCTTGCGATCCACCGCCACCGCGTTGGGATCCACACCGCTTACGATCCGCACGTCATCCATGGGAGACACTTCCGCAACCTGCTCCTTCATGTACGGCAGACCGGTAAAAAGAATGGCGGGCGAACCGGATGCCGGGATCACCACGGCGGAATCGCCGAGCCGGTCCTGATTTCCCCAGGCGGAAAGGTAGGAGACATGCCCGGTCTGGCCCCATTGGTGACAAAACGGGGGTGAGTAGGCAAACAGGGCTCCAAGATCGTGTTCCGCCAGATACTCCCGAATCCGGCCTTGGCGTGATTCCAGTTCCTGTGGTGTTGCTGTCATACGTTCGCAGGACGAGGATTAGACTATGATCAAGATCCAACAAAAAGCATGAAATGACCCGCGGGAGAGTAATTTTTTTTCCAGCCCCCCAGAACCGGGTTCCTTCCACATCCAGGGCTGCAAACTTCAGTCCGTGATCGGGGGTGTCTCGTACCCGCTGCACCCTCCCCGACAAGGACAACACAGGGCACGAATGAATGTTTGACGGGATTCCCGAATCTATAGTAGCGCAAAAGTCCACGCTCCCGGCGGATTGCGTTCCGTCCATCAGGATGTATGTCCCGGGAAACCACCTCCCAAGGGGATCCGTCACTTGCACCGTCCACGAGTGAACAACAAAAAAGAGGGGTGGCGAACCACCCCTCTTAAGGAATAAAACTGCTTGCGCTTATTTATCTCTTGGAGAGAACCCCAAGGACGATAAGCAAGGCAACCAGACTGGCGAGGCTTGCGCCACTTCCAATAAACTGGTCCACAAGTCCAATGATTGAGCCAACAACGTCAGGTCCAGTCCCGAAAACAACCTGTACGACCACGAGCAATCCGATTGCCGCAACCAGGATTTCGGTTAACCCACCAATGATACCTTTTAGTTTTCCGACCATTTCTTCCATGACTATGACCTCCTTTGACTAGTCAGTTTTAGTTTTCCGCAAGCCCGCAGTTGAACTACGAACGATTACGGAAAAGTGCGAAAATCAACAAAATCGCAATCAGGCCAACGAAACCGTTCTGGCCGCCGACCGCATTGACGATTTGGGTGAGATTCCCGACCACACCCTGACCGAAAATGGCGTTGGGTCCGAAAATGATCTCGGCGATAATACCCAAAGCAATCAACCCGACACCCATCTCCGTGATCGCTTTGATCCAGTCCCTCAACTGAGATACGATGTTGTTCACTGGTTCCTCCTCTGGTTCTGGTTAACAGGAACCGGGTCCCTCACCCGGCAAGACCGCGGAGCAAGCTATACCTTGCTTATAAACAGCCACAATCCACTGATAACGGATTTCACGCTTTAGGCACCTATACGTCAAGATAAAAAGCACACAATTTGCGTTGACAGG
>CAZTAB010000471.1:0-11105 GCA_964611475.1 uncultured Verrucomicrobiota bacterium
CCCGATGTCGTCCCGATGGGCCAGGGGTACAGCGACTTCCCGCTGGCAGTGTCATTGCTGAAGAAAATGAACTTCCAGGGACCGATCAGTTTCCACAGCGAATATTCCCGGCTTCCGCCCGAATCGGTCATCGGTCAATGCCGCCTTGATACGCGCTACATCCAGTCCATGGTCGAGGGGTCATTATGATTACCAACCCCTATGAGGGATCGGCCGGCGGCCAATGGCTCCGGGGAAACCTGCACACCCACACCACAAGGAGTGACGGCAGGCACGACCCGGCGGACGTCGTCGCCATGTACCGGGATGCCGGCTATGACTTCCTGGGCATGTCCGATCATGACCATGTATTCACGGCCGGCGAGCTTTCCGCTCTGGATTCTGGACCGATGTTGCTGATCGGCGGCAACGAAGTGACGGCGCGCGCTCAGCACGTTGTCCACGTCCACGCCGACGCATGCGTCGAGCCACACTGGAATCGACAGCAGGTGATCAACCAGATCAACCAGGGCAGCGGCTTCGCCATCGTGGCACACCCCAATTTCAAGGAGTTCAACCACTGCACGATCGACAACCTTCTGGCGTGGCGAGACTATGCCGGAATCGAGATCTACAACGGCGTCGTGGGACGGTCTACCGGGAGCCCATACGCCATCGAACACTGGGACCGGCTGCTATCGTCCGGACGTCCTGCCTGGGGTTTCGCCAATGACGACCTCCATGACGCAGGCGAGGGTGACTTCAGCCGCGGCTGGAACATGGTGCTGGCGCGCAACAGGACCCGGGAAGAAATCGTGAACGCCCTCCGTGGCGGCAGGTTCTATGCGTCCACGGGGGTCGTCATTTCCCGGATAGAGGTCCAGGGCCCCCGCGTAAGAATCGAGACCGAGAACTCCGACCGGATCGTCGCAGTGTGTGATACGGGGCGGCGAGTAGCGGTCGTGGACGACTCTGTGGCCGAGGTTGAAATGCCCGCCGAAATGACATACATGAGGTTTGAATGCTGGGGGCGGGGCGAGCAATTCGCCTGGACCCAGCCCTTCCGGGTGAACTGACAGCCCTCGTCGTCCCCTTCAGCGCAGGCCCGTCGAATTCATGCCTTGATCAAGCTCGTGACAGAGCCCCCCCCGATCACGGCTCCACTGCCCCCTGCAAATACGCCCGGAAGGCATAGGGCTCATAAATCAGCGCCTGAATCTCCATGGATGGAAGCAAATACGGATCGGTCCCCTTGGTGATGTATCTAGCCGGCACTGGCGGCCCCCCGTCCGGTTCGTCCTCTCCTTCGACACCAACGAGGTTCGCATAGCGCACCCTCCTGCCGTCCACATCATAATGTGCCTGTGTGATCCATAGGCGCCCAAACCGGTATCGCCTCTCAACCTCCCTGCGGGCCACGGTGCTGAAACTGGTGCCGGTGAACGCGAAATCCCTTGGACGAACGCCAATCTTCTCGTGAAGGGTCGCGTCGCACTCTTCAAGCTCCGCGCGAAGCTTCTCGCCGTCCGGGTCTTCGAGGCTGAGCCTCGACAGGTCGGGATGGCTCACGGTATGGGCGCCGATATGCCAACCCGCCTCCACCAGACCGCCCATTTCATCCCATGTCATGCACTCATCATCCGGCTGTTCCATCGGTCCGGTATTCACAAACAGGTTCCCCCTGAACCCGAACCTTGCAAGAATGGGGTGTATCTGCGAGTGAATCGACTTCAGGGGGTGATCGAAGTCGAACATCACGGGCCGCGGCGGCAGGGGTGCCTGCCCCTTCCGCCAGGCGTCGAGCTGGTCATACCCGATTGAGTTACACCCCAGTTCCGCGGCCACGCCCATCAGCACCTCAAAATGCGCTGCGGTCAGGGGTTTCCCCGATGGACCCTCCTGAATACCGTGGCACATGGTGATGGGAATTCTTTTTGTCAATGAAACGCAATCCATTCATGGGCATGCGCCCGGTTTTAACACATTGGATATGAGCTAGGCCCGGGCGGCCCGAACGATGTAATCCGCCAGAACCTGAGCCGTATCCAGCACCGGAATCCTTGAAACAAGGCCTCCGGACACAACGGAAAGCTCCGTGCACGCGATGATCAGGCACTGCGACCCGCACCCCTCCAGCGCTTCCGCCGCCCGG
The DNA here is from genome assembly GCA_964611475.1 of uncultured Verrucomicrobiota bacterium. GTDB lineage: Bacteria > Verrucomicrobiota > Kiritimatiellia > SLOV01 > SLOV01 > CAUZEO01. The sequence continues at coordinate 2,132 of CAZTAB010000471.1, forward strand.
TTCATCGCGGCGAGATCTTCCTCTCCCGCCGTGCCTGCCTTTACCTCGCGGATGAGATTCATGACTTCCTGCTGCAACGCGTCGCCCGGGAAGATCGCTTCAATCCCCTGATCCTGAAAACGATCCCTGTACAACGACGTGATCGATACGGCGGTGGACGCGAGCATCCCCACCTTTTGCAACCCGGCCACCGCCGCGACCGCCGCATCCACGGCCAGCCCAGGCAGGTTCACAAATGGGATGGAAACAGCCCTTGCGACATCGTCGAAATAGTAGTGCGCGGTGTTGCAGGGCATCACCAGGAAGTCAGCTCCCTGCCGTTCAAGTCCCTTTGCCATTTCGACCAGGCAAGGCGCAGGGCTTTCACCCGTTCCTTCAATGAGTGCCTTGATCCTGGACGGGACCTTCGGGTTGTTGTCCACCAGCATGCGAATATGATCGGAATCATCGCCAGCGGGCGTCCCTTGAATGACACGCCGCATCAGGTCGACCGTGGCGTCGGGCCCCATGCCCCCCAAAATCCCCACGATCTTCATACGTAGTCCGAAAACTCGAATGCCTTCCGGTATCCGAACAGTCCTTGCGCGCCGCCGGTATGCAGGAACACAATGTTTTCATCCTTCCCAAACTGTCCCTTTCGGATCAGGTCGATCAGGCCCGCCATCCCCTTGCCGGAATACACCGGGTCAAGCAGGACTCCTTCCGCCCGAGCAAGCATCGTCAATGCCTCAACCATCCCCGGCGTGGGAATCCCGTACCCCTCGCCAACGTAGTCGCAATTGGCAACCACCTGCTCACGGCGTACAGCCCCCGCGGCGCCGACAGACTCGGCGGTTTCTTCCGCGAGCCGGAAAACGTTTTCCTCCTGTGTCTCGCGAGGCGCGCGAACGCCAATGCCCAGCACCGGAATGCCGCTATTTGTGGAAGCCAGGCCAGCCACCAGGCCCGCTTGCGTTCCCGAACTGCCTGTTGCGTGCACGACACAATCAATCCGGAGGCTTCGCTGGTTGGCCTGCGCCAACAGCTCGAGCGCGCAATTCACATATCCAAGCGCTCCAACACGATTGGAACCACCGCCGGGAATAATGTATGGTTTCCGGCCTTCCGAGCGCAGGCCCTCCGCCACCTGCTCCATGGCTGCGTTCATGTCCGTATCCACCGGGACCCTCGAGAGGGTCGCGCCACAAAGCTGGTCAAGCATCACGTTTCCGTTATAGACGTATTCCTCATCCTTGGATTGCGTGCGGTCTTCCAGCAGAAGGTGGCACGCGTAGCCCATTCTCGTAGCAATCGCGGCCGTCTGGCGCGCATGGTTCGACTGGGTTGCCCCCTGCGTGATGATGGTGTCGCAGTCCTGCGCCTGCGCATCGGCGATCAAAAACTCAAGCTTCCGTGTCTTGTTTCCGCCGCCCGCCAATCCCGTGCAATCGTCCCGCTTAATCCACAGGTTGGGTCCGCCCAGGACCTTGCCGAGATTTTCCATTGGCTCGAGGGGCGTGGGTAAATGGGCAAAATGAAGTCGCGGAAATCGAGCCAAATGCATAACTACCTCCTGTCAAAGCAAATCCCCCGAATGATCGGGTGGCAACGCATACAGAGCCCCAAGGGTCGCGGCCGAAAAAAGTTTGGTCGGGGCGACTGGATTTGAACCAGCGACCTCTACGTCCCGAACGTAGCGCTCTACCAGGCTGAGCTACGCCCCGACGGGGGGGATTTGTCCCGTATACCTACCCCAACGCCCTTCAAAATCAAGCGAAATCACCGGTCCCGTATTCGTTTTGCCGGAACCCCGGCATAAAGACCCATCGGCTCTGTGCTCCTTGTGACAACCGCATTTGCCCCGATCACACAGCCCCGAGCAATCCGAGTGTTCGCAGTGATCGTGACATTCGCCGCGACCCATACATCCTCTTCAAGAGTGATGGGGCCGGACTTCTCCCCCGTAAGCGCCATGGGTCGGCTGGTGATCTCGTCATGATGGCCGACCGTGGCGAAAACGGCGTGAGCGGCAATGTTGCAATAAGGCCCGACAGACAGCCCCCCGCACCCGTAGAGATCGCAGTTGGGAGCAAAGTGCGAGTGATGTCCCACCTCCTCGAAACTCGTTTCATACTCCCCCAGCGAAATATACGTCCCCGGGATGAATTCATCATGGCTATCCAGCACAAAACGGCCGGGAGAGCCCTGGATGAACGTGTTGTTGTAGAACGTAACATGGGACCCGATTCGACAACATCGAGCCTTGCCGGTCATGTGAAATCCGCGCCCGAACGAGACATCGTCCCCCACCTCCATAACGCGCGGATGCTCGATAAAGACATCCGGAGCAACCCGCACGTTCATACCGCAGGACTTGAACAGTTTCTGGTATTTCGACATGGGGAAAAAGAGTAGCGGTGAAGGCATAGGCCCGTCCAGCCCGCGCGAAAACCAGGATTGACCCACCCGTCCCCGGTGTCCCAAGATATTGAGTGGAGGTATTAAAAAATGGCAACATTCGCTCTTGGCTTGGGTAACCGGAGCTTCTTCCCGCCCAAGTACATGGAACAGGCACGGAAGGAGATCCCCGCGGTGCTCAGGGAACTCGGCCACGAAACCCTCCTCATGGAGGAGGAAAAAACCTCGCTCGGCGCGGTGCAGACCCGGGATGAAGGCCGCCGATGGGCCACGTGGCTCGATTCCCAGCGGGGCCGGTACGACGCAATTATCTGGACCCTGCCCAATTTCGGAGACGAGTCAGGCATGCTGCCGGCACTCCTCAACGCGGGGAAGCGGGGAGATATCATTTTCCTTCACGCCTATCCCGACCGTGTCAACGAGATGGGATGGGACGAGCGGCGCGATTCCTTCTGCGGCATGATGTCGGCCATGGACGTGCTCCAGCAGTATAACGTCCCCTTCGTGAAACTCTCCCCACATGTCACGGACCCACGCGGAGACAAATTTAAACGCAACATCGAGACGGTGACCGCAATCGCTGCGGGCACAGGCGAGGACCCGTACCGGCCTCTCCAGCCCGAAACCTGTACTGGCAACGAAAACATTCTCGACGGGACCGTCCTGCTGGCCGTCGGCGCCCGCACGACTCCGTTCATGACCTGCCGGTACGACGAACTCACTGCAGCCAAGAACGGGTTGAGCATAGAAACCGCCGACCTTTCGAAAGTGTTCGACCAGATGAACAGGGTGGATTCCAATGGCTCAGAATACTCCACGAGAGCCGACCAGCTTCGGGGGTACACGAACTGGCAGCGCGCGTCCGAAGAGGCATTTGACCAGCAGGTTCGGCTGCTGGTTGTCATGGACCAATACATCGAGGAATTCGAGCCCTCGGTCATCGGTCTCCGATGCTGGACCGAGTTCCAGGAACTGCGAAAAATCTCCCCTTGCGCCACGGTCAGCTATCTGAATCACGGCCGGGACAACGGCGAGATCATGCCCACCGCCTGTGAAGTCGACCTCAGCACGGGCCTGACAATGCACCTTCTCCGCCGGTACTCAAACGACATCGTGGCCTGCCAGGACTGGAATAACAACTGGAGCGAAGAGGAACCCGAAAAATTCGCGTTCATGCATTGCGGCCCCCACGACACCGCGTGGTTAATCCCGGGAAGCCACTACGTGGAGACGCACGGGATCCTTGACCACGACTACGGGACGAACAGCGGCGTCGGGACCATCCAGGGGCGCTTCCTGCCCGCGGAGATAACGATCGGTGGTTGCACCATAGGAAACGGGAAGGTGATGTGGTACTTCACCGAAGGCAGGATCACCGAGGACCAACTCCCCATGAACTACTTCGGCTCAGGAGGCGTGGCCGAGGTGCCCGGACTCCAGGAAGCCCTCGTCCAGATTGGACACCTCGGGTTCAAGCATCACTTCGCAATGACCCGCGGGTACCACGCGGATTCCGTGATCGAAAGCCTCAGGAAACATCCAGGAAACGAGGTGTATGATCTACGAAAGCTGGGCGGAGCATAAATTCCCCACCACGTCCTCAACCCACATCACCGGAGAAGGATGGGGACATCGAACAGAATCCTCGAAAACAACGACCCCGAAATAAATCCCGGAACCGGCGCCCCAAGTTACGGATCACACGCTTTCCAAAAACTCCCTGGCCACGACAAACCCGCGCTTTTCTCCCGCCTCCGTCCCGTTGAAGTTCATGTCCTCGAGTTCAATCGTCAGCTTCCCCCCGTAACCCGCTTCGGCAAGAATACGAAAGATTCGCCCCCAGCGCGCACATCCGTGGCCGGGGATCGTGTATCGCCAGTAGGTATCACCAAAATTCAGCCCGGGCGCCTCAATCGGAGGCTGCAGCGTCCCGTACTCGTACACTCCCTCCCCCAGGATCTCCGCGTCTTTCCCGTGCACGTGAAAAACCCGGGAGACGAACTCTTCCAGGAAACGAATGGGGTCGATCCCCATCCGGATCAGGTGCGACGGATCGAAATTCACGCCAAGGTTCGGCGCCCCGGTACCTTCAAAAATCGCGCGGTATCCTTCCGGCGTGCATGCCAACACGGGGAAATGTGGCCCAGGGCCCGGCCAGCCCTCGAGAACCACCCGTGCTCCACCATCCGGCAAAGCTGCGAGACGCTCACAAAGCTGGCCATATCCGTCCACCGCATGACCCATGCTTGTCCGCCGGTCGCCATCTTCTTCCCCCGCGAAGAGACAAGAAAGGAAAACACGCACCCCGGAATCGAAAACGGACTCGACATATGCAGCCGAACGGTCCGCCGCATCCCTTCGCCTTGCGGCATCCGGCGCCGCGAGATCACCCCACGGTTGCGGAAGATGAACCACCCCGACGGAAGTCCCTGAGTCGGCCAGTTCCTTCACCTTCGCGGCCGGCCACGCCGGAATCTCCACACAATCAAAACGGGATTCTCGAACGAATCGGCCCAGGTCCTCGAGGTTCTCCATCCACCCGCAATTACAGAGGATCCCAACCGGCACCGATCCGGTCCTCGTCACCGCCATCCTGCAATCCTTATCCGTCACGATCTACTCACCAAATCCCTTCCTCATGCGCCGTTAGCCAGCGTTCCGCCTCTCCACAGGCCGGATACGTCTCTCTCACTTTTCTCCAGAACCGGTCAGAGTGGTTGAACTCAACCAAATGAACGAGCTCGTGAATAATTACATAGTCCCGCACCCATGGCGGGAGCAGAATCAACTTCCAGTTGAGGGACAGTCTCCCCGAACAGGAGCAGGATCCCCACAGCGTTTTCTGGGCGCGCACCGTAACTTCGGGCACGGGAAACTCCTCTTCAAGGGCCAGTTCCCGTACACGCGCAGGAATTTCCACCCGTGCAAGCGTTTTGAGATGTCGCATCACCACGGCCTTCAGATCAGGCTCCGGGGAGCGCAGATGCACTAACTCTTTGCCAAACCGGAGCGTGGACCCGAAAAGGTCATCATCCACCCGCAGGATGACCTCCTCCCCACGAAAGCGAAAGGTTGAGCCATCGGCCCAGCGGGAAGCCCGGCGGCTGGCATGCAGCGCCTGAATCTGTGTCGCCAGCCATTCCCGCTGACCGGACGCAAAGGCGAGCGCCTCCCTTCGTGTGCCAAAACGCGGCATCGTCATGCGGATTTCCCCGGTGTCCCCAACCCGAAGAACGTAGTTCTTTGCCCTGCCATGGCGGCGAAATTCAACAGGGACACACCGTCCATCAACCGCAAGAACAGCTTGTTTGTCCCTCTTTGCACACATGCGGTAATGATTAAGGCTGGACCACACCCGAATCAATATCCAAATTAGAATGACCACGACTCATGCCCCCGCCGCCCGACATCACGTCCCTTCACGCACGACCCCTGAATGTCGGGCTCCGCGCGCCCTTTATCATCGCATCGACCCGGCTGGACCAGGTCGAAAACGCCGCATTCCGAATCGTGCTGAAGGATGGGACAACCGGCTGGGGAGAATCCGCGGCCCTGCCGCCCGTAACGGCTGAAACCCAAGCCGACCTCCTGTCCGTCGCGACCCAGGCCCGGTCCATCGTTTCCGGCAGGAACCCAAAGGACTGGAAGGACATCGCAGAAGATCTGGCCGATGCGTTTCCCTGCGCCCCTTCCGCAAGAGCGGGAATAGAAATGGCAATTCTCGACGCCTTTGCAAAAACTATCAGACAGCCGCTGTACAAGTTTTTTGGCGGCACAACCGCCCGGGTCACGACCGACATCACAATTCCCATCTGTCCGGACGGCGAAGCAGAAAGCCTTGCCCGGCTCTACCACCGCGCCGGATTCACGATGATCAAGACCAAGGTGGGGCTGGATACCGACGCTGACATCGGGAGATTACGGGCCATTCGGCGCGGTCACCCGGATTGCAGACTTATTCTGGACGCCAATGAGGGGTACGCGGCGCACGAGGCGATCCAGATGATCGAGACCCTGCGCCAATCCCGGATTGAGCCCGAGATACTGGAACAGCCTGTTGCGCGAGAGGATTGGGAAGGCCTGGCTCACGTGGCAAGGGAAGCCGGGGTTCCCGTTGCAGCGGACGAGAGTTGCCGCTCCGCTGATGACGCGGCGCGTATTGCAAAAGACGGGTTGGCGCAAATCATCAACATCAAACTTGTCAAATCCGGCGTATCGGAGGCCCTGAAAATCGTGCGCTTAGCAAAACGGGAAGGCATTCGCCTCATGATTGGGGGAATGGTGGAAACCCGGCTCGCCATGGGGTTCAGCGCCCATTTCGCCGCCGGGATCGGCGACTTTGAGTGGATCGACCTCGACACACCGCTGCTGCTCGCGAGTGATCCAATCCAGGGCGGATATCACGAAAAAGGGCCGGACTACGAGCTCTCGGGCGTGACGGCCGGGCACGGGGCATCCCCCCGACTGGACGACTGATTGATTTTGTTCTTTCCCTGTCAAGTTCGTTGATTAGGGTCTACCACTCATGAATCGCACGAACCTCCAGACATCGGTGTCCCTCTGGTCCGCGGATCTATCGCGCATGGCCGAGGAAATGAATCGAGCGGATGCACACGCCGACATGTACCACATCGACGTCTCCGACGGATCCTATGCAAAGGGTGTAATGTTGTTTTTCCCGGACCTGGTAACAGCCATCCGCCGCGAAACCAGTCGGCCACTAGAAGTCCACCTGATCATGCAGCGCCCGGAGGCCTGGGTGGACGCATTCGCCGAGGCGGGCGCCGACATCATTCTCTTCTACCCGGACACCACCGCCGATATCAGCGCCATGCTCGACCGCATCGAACAGCTCGGCATCAAGCCCGGGATCTCTCTCGCGATTGAACACCCCATCGGGATGATCGAGGAATATTTGAACCGCCTGGAAATCGTCTGCGTGCTCGGCACCGGCTTCGACGTCAAGGGAGTCGATGACATAGCGGACGGAACATGCAGGAAAATCCAGGAACTGGTGAAACTTCGCAAAAAAGGGGGGTACGGATACCGGATCGAATCGGACGGCGCGATCCGACGCCACACGGTCCCCAAACTCCGAGAGGCCGGCACGGACATCATCGTCCCCGGCTCCCTGATGTTTAAGGAAAACATGGATGAAATCAGCGCATGGCTTGAAACCCTTTGATGGACAGGAAAAATGACGAAACGACACGGGATCGGCGATTCAGTCGCAGCAACCTACTACCTTGAAACAACCGGCGACCTAGCCAAAGTGGCCGAAGAGCTGGTGATCCTCGAAACCACCGCGCCCTGGGTCTCCGGCGGCGAACCAACACAGAGGTTTGTCGAATCCATGGGCGAAGTCCTGGACGTTCAGCCGACCGGCCCCGGGAAGGGCTTCATCACGCTTCTCTACCCCATCGTGAATATGGACATCGAGAATTCAGCGTTCTCCTCCTTGTGGCTCTCCATGATCGGGGGCCCCACGTTTGCCCTGGGGTCGTATGACAAATCCCGCCTGGTGGATTTCCAGATCCCGGAGGAGATGGCCTGCCGCTTTCCGGGCCCCGGCTTCGGGATCGATCGAACGAGGGAGCTGGTAGGACTAACCAAGGGCGAGTTGTTGATCGGAACCATCGTGAAGCCAACCGCGGGACTGGAGCCCCATGAAGTCGCCGAGTTTGCCTACCAGGCCGCGCGGGGCGGAATCTGCTTCATCAAGGATGACGAGAAAATGATGAATCCCGCCTACTGCCCCCTCCGCGAACGGGTCGAAGCAGTCACGAAGGCATTGCACAAGGCACGGGAACAGACCGGGCAACAGGTGCTGTATGCCGCGCACATCTCCACCTCGCCGGATCGGATCCTCGACAATGCACGCGTCGCGATCGATGCGGGAGCCAATGCGCTGATGCTAAACTTCTTTTCCTCTTCCTTCGCCTCGCTTCAGATCCTGAGAGAACACCCAGACATCAACGTGCCGATCTATGCGCACTGCGGCGGACGCGAAGCCCTCGGTCGGGCGGTCGGCCAGGGAATCGCCGCCTCGGTCATCGTGAAGATGGTGAGGCTCCTGGGTGGCGACTATTTCAGGGCCGGCATGCTGGAAAGCTACCTGGTGGACACAGACGACGACATCATCGGAATGCACGAGGCCGCGCGAGGTGACTGGACAGGTCATGGCCCCATTCTGCCCGCTATCTCCGGCGGCCTGAATCCCAAAACCATCGGCGCAAATGTACGCCGGCTCGGGCGGGACAACCTGCTGCTGGCGGGCACGGGAATACTGGCGGATCCAAACGGCCCGAGGGCGGGCGTCGAGGCGCTGCGGAAAGCGGCCGATGCGGCACAAAATTAAAACCCGGGCGACGGGCCGTCCGCACGCCCCCTTCATCGAATTCGGCGCGGCATAAAAAACATCCACCGAGTCGACGGGACTCAATTGTGCTTCTGAATCAGGTAGATCCCCGCGAACTGGGCGAGGAAAACAGGAATCCAGACAATCAGTTCAGGCCGGAGGTGGGGATTGTCGACCAGGGTATACGAAAGAATGACGAAGAAAAAAAAAATCAGAATA
>CAZTAB010000472.1:0-1842 GCA_964611475.1 uncultured Verrucomicrobiota bacterium
GTGCTCCAACGGCATGAAAAAAACGCCTGGACCCCGCCGGAAATTCCCGACTGGCAGTATGGCGATGCGGTCCCCAGCGACGAGGCCGTGGTCGTGGAGCATAACTGGAATGAGGTCCGGACCTGCATGTGGGACTATGTGGGCATCGTGCGGACCAACAAACGTCTTGAGCGCGCCCTCAGCAGGATCCAGAATCTCCGGAGAGAGATCCGGCAGTACTATCTCGATTACTACGTGACCTCTGATGTCCTGGAACTCAGGAACCTTGCGGATGTCGCAGAACTGGTCATTCGGTGTGCATTTCTGCGGCATGAGAGCCGTGGCCTGCACTACACCCTCAACTATCCCGAACCCGACAACTCTCGCCCGCCGCAGGACACTCGAATCGTCGATGCGCCGGGCGGCGAGTTGCGAGCATCCTAGCCCCGGGCATTCCCACACCGTTCGCTCCGGGGAAGAATGTTTTGGTGCGCGATTTCTGCGCAAAATGGACGGGTATGGGCGAAAGATGCGGGACGTAGGTTCTTCTGGTTTGTCCTCTCTAGGTTCCGGGCTCTCGATGGACCGAGGCGGGAGAAAATGCGGGCTGGCAGACAGCCAGGTATTCGGCGCCTCCCGGGGTGGGCGAGCTGTAGCGGATCCATTCCCCCGCGGATGCAATGATGGCCTGGCCCGCGGTGATATCTACTGTTTTGTCTTTTAGCTCAACCCGCAGGGAGCCCTTGAGCACGAGAGTGTATTCGTCAAATTCAGGAACCTGAGCTGGCTCTGACCAGCCCGCAGGACTTTTCATTCGCGCCATACTCACGGATTCGGTTCCGGTGTTTACGCGGCCTATGTATTCCTCAATCCGCTTCGGCGGGCTGCCGCAGGCTTCGATAATGGTGGGTTGCTTGATGATTTGTGGCATGTGAGCCTCCTGTCCATCAATTCTCAATCGATTGCCACCGGGGGTCAAGAATTCAGCGTGGAGGAAAACAGCGACCGTGTGAGGCGGATCGATCTCCATCAGAAATTCCCGCAAGGCATGGGGGAGTGGCTTCCCCTTTCAAAGCCATCCAGTTTGTCGTAGGCTTGGAGGATGCCAACAGTTTGCAGAATGGTCTGGTTTGCCGCTGTTTGTTTCTGGGTTCCGTCCACCCAATCCGCGCTGGTCCTGCATCTGGATGCTGCGTCTCCCGGGGCTAACCCCGGGGTCCAGTGGGAGGATTTGAGCGGGAATGGACGTCACTTTGTCAATCAGGGGGCCGGCTACAGCCCCACAGAGCAGGCGTACTTGTTTGGGGGTCCTGCCCCGGCGGATTATTGCTGCAACGGCGGCTCGCAGGATGGACCCTATCGCGGATACTTGGAACGGTCCGATGAGGGAGATTCTCCGTTTCGCTTTGAGACGGGAAAGGCCGGTGATGGGAAGCCCTTCAGCATTGTTGCCTGGTTCGAGGTGTCGGTTGACGCCGGGGACGATTTCGCCAGCACGCTCATTCAAAAAGGAGAGGCGACAATCTCCGAGTGGAAGATTAGGCCCCGATCCATTGGCGGAAACACGGAACTCGTGATGAACGAGGGGAACCAGGGCTCGCGGATGTTTGCCCGCGCCTCCGAGACGCCGACGGGTTTTCACCTCTTGATGATCACCCACGACGGTAGCGGCGAGATTGCCGGGAGCCGGATCTACTATAATGGGGTGTTGCACCCGCAGAACAATCCGGACGACACATTGACCGGAAGCATTTCCAGTACGGCGGCGATCCGCATCGGAGCCGGGCACAGCGTAGGAAGCACGAGTGGGCATATTTATGAGGGAAAAGTAGGCTTCATCGAAATCTGGGACGAGGTCCTCGA
>CAZTAB010000473.1:0-2525 GCA_964611475.1 uncultured Verrucomicrobiota bacterium
TAGATTTCGCATGAAGAAACGGATCCGAATCATTCTCCTCTTTCTCGCCGGACTCATCCTGCTTGTGGTCTGCCTGCCCCGGCTTTGCTCCACCGGACCGGTCAGGGCCCGAATCCTCGGAATCGTCAATGACAAGATCGACGGATCGGTTTCCGTGGAGGACTGGTCCATTCGCTGGTTGCGTGGACTCAAACTGCCGGATGTGCTCTTCGAGCATTCGACATCCGTACCCCGCGTGACCGTCGAGAAAATTCGAACGGACCGTGGGTTGCTCCGCTATGCGTTCAACCGCTCCGATTTCGGAGCGGTCTACCTCGATTCGCCCCAGGTCACGGTCACAATGACCCATGCGGAACCTGACGCCAGGGAAGAACCGGGCTGGGAGGGCGCGGCCCCAGGTCCCGCCGAAAGGCCAGCCCAACCATCCGACCCGGCGCTGGCCGGAAAACGCGCGGGGCTTCCCGACCTGTCGGTTGGGCTGATCGTAACAAACGGGACCTTCACAATTGCGAACGGCGCTGAACCTCCTGAGACTATTGCCAAACAGGTACACTTCTCCGTTGCACTCGAGGGCAGAACCGAGCCGGTTGAGGTCTCTGGCGGGTTTCACTCCGCTGACAAAAAAGGGCGCCTCGACCTGAATGCGAGGCTCCAGCCGGATTCGGGCGGCAGCCTTGCACACGTGGAATTTCACGCTGGTCTGTCAGCCAAGGACCTTGATCTTGCGCCGATCGCGAGGTTTGTCAGGCCGTTCGCTGACGTTCCTCGTGTCGAGGGAATCCTGAATGCCGACATGAAGGCCCGGGGTTCCGCGAGGGACGGAATTCGTGTGACGGGGACGGTGAGCGTGCCCGGTCTTCGGATGTCCGGCGGTCCGTTTGCATCCGATACGCCGGATCTCGGAAATGTTGGATTATCCGTCGACGGCGTCATCGGTTCCGACAATGTCCAGATTGAAGAATTACATTTTGAGTCGTCCTTCCTCCGACTCACCGCCGACGGGGATCTTCGAATGAGTGAAAAAAGCCGACTCCAACTCGGCGGCAGCCTTGAGTTGCCGGGGTTTCTCGGCCAGTTTCCTGCCACCTTGGGTATCCGGGACGGACTTCAGATTGAGGAGGGAACTCTTCAGCTGGATGCCGAGATGAAGATGCGGGGTGAAGATTTGTCTCTGGAAGCCGGGGTTACGCTCCCGGTGTTGCGAGGCAGCCTCTCGACCGGGGCCTTGTCGAGCGCGATTGCATGGGACCAGCCCACGGTGCTGAAACTGCTGGGCCGGAAAGGCCCACAGGGTGTCCATATCGACGCCCTTGATTTCATTTCGCCTTTTGCATCTTTGAATGGCAAGGGGAATTTCGAGCACCTTGAACTGGCGGCCTCTACGGATCTTGGCAAGTCATGGGAGGAGGTCGGGAAAATCATGGATCTCGACCCCTGGCGGTTGTACGGGTCATTGCTTGCCTCCGCCACCATGAATCGAGACGCGGCAGGCGGTGATGCAACCGTTCAACTGAGCCTGAATCTCGAAGAGGGGGGAATTGCGCACGGCGATGAATCACTCATGCCGCGTGGCTCGTGGGACATCCGGATCGCTTCGGCGATCTCCACCAAGCAGAAGGAATATTCGATCGCCTTGATTGGGCCCGAAGTTACATGGGCCCTTCCCGTTGGTTCGGGAACTGTCGCAGCGGAAACGATCCTGTTTCCCGGCGGGGCTGCTGGCCTGCAGAACGTGTTGCCGGAAATTGTGCAGGGGACGGTGGAGGGAGCGTTCAACGTGGGACAGATCATGGCGGTCCTTGACGTGATGGCCTCGGTACCCGAGGACCTGAGCCTTCACGGCGAGGCGCGGGTGAAGCTTGCCTGCGACCTGAAAGACAGCGTCCTGTCCCTGCAGCCGTCGGTTGTCTCGATGCGGAATTTGAATGTCCGGCGATCCGGGAAAGCGCTGGAGCTCCCCTTCGTGAACGTGGAAATGAGCGCGGATGCGGGACTAACTCGGCAGGTCATCAACTCACAGGAAATCTCCGTTGCATTGCCCGGTGGCAGGATGGAGGTCCGAAATCTGGTGCTGAACAGGCAACGGCCTGAGGAGTTGTCAGTGGCCCTGGCCGGCGAGTTGGATCTGAAGCAGATCTCCGCCATGTTCGCCCCGTTCGTGTCGCTACCGGAAGAGATGTCGGTGGGTGGCAACGTAGCGGTCGAGCTTCACCTCAATGGCCTTGCCCCTCCAGCAGGCGGGCCGGATGGAGCCCCCGGGCTTTCTGCATCTGCCACTGTCGATCTCGAGGAATTCGATTTGATCTCCGCAGGCCAGCCCGTTCTGGAAAACGAAAGGGCTTCCATTTCCTCGCGAATCGTGGTGGGGGCGCCATTTGGGCAGAGCCTCGACATCCAGGAACTGAATGTGCGGTCATCGCCTTTCCAGTTCGATGCGACGGGTGGATTCAACATGGCGGGGGGGAGACGGTCGATCAACATGGGTGGGCATGTTGGCTTGGACCTTGGAGCGGCGGAGCCATACG
>CAZTAB010000474.1:0-2116 GCA_964611475.1 uncultured Verrucomicrobiota bacterium
GGGAGTATTTTCTTTTTCACATGGCCAACTGACTTGTGATAGGATCCGGCCTAGTATACGCGTGGTTGCTTTACGTCTTGCGGCCCATGGACGAGTTCGCAGTCGTGAATCACCCTTTTCAGCCCTATTTCCTGCATGGGCACGTGGTGGCCGCGCCTCTTCTTGTGTTGTGCCTCGGGCATTTTGGGATGCGGCATGCGTATCTGTTCTGGAGCAACGGGACACAGGAGGGGCGCAAAACGGGATTGGGGCTTGTCTTGCTGGGTTTGCCGATGGTGATGTCAGGCTATTTCCTCCAGGTCAGCGTGCTTCCGGTCTGGCGCACGGTGTGGCTCATCGTCCATTTGTCGACGTCCGCGGGATGGATCGGCGCGTGCGGGCTACACGTGGCGATTCACGTGCTGGCGCGCCGGAAGGTCGTTGCCTCTACGTGATGAATGTGTGTGATGCCAGGGGTTTTGGAACCGACGGAAGTCCTGATTCCAGGGCACATTCACGTCGACTGGGCGGGGGGCACTGGAGAGCATTTCTCCTCTAGCGAAAGGATGTATGTGATGGAGGCCCGGGAGCTTGGACGAACTGGTGAATCGCTTTCCGTTGTGGGCCTGGGCGCGATCGTTTTTCTCAGGGAGGATGCCTCGTTTGCCCGGGAGACTGTTGCACGCGCAGTGGATGCAGGGGTGAACTATTTTGACATGGGTCCGTACGGTGATGGAGAGGCCGAGAAGCTGGGCGGTCCGCCCATGGGTCCGTATCGCGACCGGATTTACGTTGCGGAGAAGACGGCGGAGCGAACGAAGGACAAAGCTGAGGAACTGTTGCATCGGTCCCTGAAGAACATGCGTATGGATCACTTCGATCTGTATCAGCTCCATGGTGTATCCACGCTCGAAGAGGTTCAAACCATCATGGGGCCTGGCGGAGCAATGGAGGCGTTCCTAGAAGCGCGAGACCGGGGACTCGTCCGGCACCTCGGTTTTTCCGCGCACAGTGAAGAGGCTGCGCTTGCCCTGCTGGATCAATTCGATTTCGACTCGATCCTGTTCCCTATCAATTACGTCTGCTGGTACCAGGGAGGTTTCGGCCCGGTTGTCGTGGAGTCGGCGGTGCAGAAAGGGGTGGGAATTCTGTCGTTGAAGGCGCTTGCGAGCACGCGGTGGCCGGAGGGGCGCAAGGAGAAGTGGACCAAGGCCTGGTACAAACCGGTTGACTCGTATGAGGAGGCTCGTTGTGCATTGCGCTGGACCCTTTCCCGGCCCGTCACATCCTGTGTCTGCCCGAGCCACGCAGAGCATCTCTGGTGGATGATTGATGCGGCGGCGTCCTTGGATGCACTGGGCGAAGAAGAGGAACGGGTGATGGCGCGGTTGTCGGAGGGCGTTGCCCCGATTTTCCCGAATCAGCCCGCCGCAGTGTAGAATGGCCCATGGCAGGTACGGGACGCAAGGCCCCCTATTCCCCATTTCCCTGTTGCTGTGTCTCCGTGCGCATGCTCGTCAGGATTGTCTCCGCGGCGCCGGCCCGGTCATGGGCTCCGACGATCGGACGCCCCACCACGAGGTGTGTCGCTCCGGCCGCTACCGCATCGGCGGGCGTTGCGATTCTTTTCTGGTCCTCCGCGGCGGTTCCCGGCATACGGATGCCCGGTGTAACCAGCAGGGGCTTCGGTCCCAAATGCTTTCGCAGCATTTCCGCCTCGTGGACGGAAGTGACCACTCCATCGATGCCGGCCGAGACTGCCAGATCGGCCAGTGCAGTAGCCTGGTCCACAAGATTCCTCTGAACGCCAACCGATTCGAGATCTTGCCGGTTCAGGCTGGTCAGTGTTGTAACGGCAATCAGGCGCGGCCGGTCTTCGCCGAATTCCCCGGCAGCCTCGGATGCCGCCTGGAGCATGGCCGTGCCCCCGGCCGCGTGGACCGTGATCAAATCCACACCGTGCCTCCCTGCCGAACGTACTGCGCGCTCCACAGTCCGGGGGATGTCATGGAGTTTCAGATCGAGGAAAATCCGCCAGTCCTGTTCTCTCAGGGGGGCGAGGGACGAAGGTCCCTCCGCACAAAACAGTTCGAGCCCGATTTTTCCGAAACGGATGGGCGGGGGAATGGTTTGCAGG
>CAZTAB010000475.1:0-6081 GCA_964611475.1 uncultured Verrucomicrobiota bacterium
GCCGCTAGCGCCACCGCCGTGTTGAGGAGCACCGCATCGTATCCCATCTCCATGACGCGAGCCGCCTCCGAGGGCTTTCCGATCCCGGCGTCGACAATGAGCGGTATCTTCGGGAGGTGTTCCCTCAAGGTTTTCAGGGCCGCGGGGCTGCGGATGCCCTGTCCCGACCCGATCGGCGCCGCCCACGGCATCACCGCGCTGCATCCGGCCTCAAGCAGATGCCGGGCGAGTACCAGGTCGTCCGTGGAATAGGGTAGGACCTCAAATCCCTGAGATACAAGTTCACGTGCGGCCTCCACCAGTCCCAGTGGATCCGGCTGAAGGGTGTAGTCGTCTCCAATGACCTCGAGCTTGATGCGTGGGGTGCTGAAGATTTCGCGAGCCATGAGCGCCGTGGTGATTGCTTCCTTTGCCGATTGACAGCCCGCAGTGTTCGGCAATACGTGACACCCCGTTTCCCTTACGAGGTCCCAGAAATCCTCTCCCGCCCGATCTCCGGGACGGTGCCGGCGAACGGAGACGGTAACGACCTCCGCCCCCGAGGCTTGGATGGCCTGCCGCATGATCTCCGGGGAAGGATACTGGGCGGTGCCCAGCAGTAGCCGGTTTCGAACCGCAAGTGTACCCAGTGCAAACATAGCCCTAATTCTCCCACACTCGGCGCAGAATATCTAGAGTTCCCCAAGACAATGCCTGTAGCGTCAAAACCACGGGCCCTCAGGTGAGGTGCATGGGCGGCTATTCGAGGCCGAGGCGGGTGATCTGTTCTGGAGGCGCGGTCTGGCGTTGCATCAGGTCCCGGAGGCCGGATTCGGCACCCGCTTCGGCGGGGGTCCCGACCAGATTCTGTTCCTGGCCAGGATCTTCGGCGAGATTGAAGAGCAGTGAGCCCTCCTGGAGATTGCCGACATCGATATTGTTCAGGCCGTGCATTTCCGCCGTGCGGATTGGGGGCCGGGACATCGGCAGGTCCACCCGGGGCATGAACCGCCCGAATTCGGTGCGCTCGTCCGGTTTGGGTATTGGCCACCATGGGGCAGAACCCCAACGGTTGGTGTACAAGCAGAGGGGCTGGTTGTCAGCCGCGGCGGGTGCCCGCATATAGAAATAATTCCCGTCGGTCCAGTTGACATGCCATCCCCACCACCCGGTCAGCAGGCTCTCCCGGGTGGCTCCTTCTTCGCCCCGGAGATGGGGGGCGAGAGAAATTCCGTCAATGGGTTGCGGTGGGGAGCAGCCCATCAGGTCGAGGATTGTTGCATGCACGTCGACATGAGTCACCAGCGCATCGCTCCGTGCACCTCCTTCGACCCCTGGCGCGTGGATGAACAGTGGGATCTGCGATATCTCCCGGTACTGTGGACAGCTCGGTTTTCCCCACCATCCGTGCTCGCCAAGCAAGTGCCCGTGGTCGGTCATGACGATCAGCGCGGTATTCTGCCACAGGTTGTCCGCGTCCATGCGATCCAGGACTTCTCCAAGATATTTGTCGGCAAGCGTGATGTTTGCAGCGTAGCGGGCGCGCACATGGTGCATTTCGGCCTCCGTGTACTCGTTGCGCCCGTACGTGGGCCAGTAGAACTCGGTTGGCCCCTTCCAGTCCGGATCGTATTCGCGCCACAGTTCCTCCGGACCGTCAAAGGGTTCGTGCGGATCAAATTCGTCGACCAGGAGAAAGAACCGCTCAAGAGCCGTCGCGTTTTCCTCCAGCAAGGAGGCAGCGGTTCGAAGTGTTCTCGGCGCGAACCTATCCTGTTCCTTTGTTAACAGTCTCCGGTTTCGTCGAAAGCGGGGCGTGACGTGGCCCTTGCCCGCATCTGCGCTGGGCGTTGGTCCTCCGGCCCAGGGATCGTTTTCATGGCCGCGAATGAATTCCCAGGTTTCGAAGTCAGCATGGTAATTCTCGCCGCCTCGTTCCCACAGGTGGTAGTGGTCGCTCACCAGTCCCGTGAAGACTCCGTCGTCATGTAACGTTTGAGGCAAAGACGTATCCCACGGCTCCAGACTGCCCCACGGCCGCCATAGAAACTCCTGGTTTCCCGTCCAGATGTCTCGACGCGCAGGCATGCAGGGCATGGATCCGGTGAAGCAACGGTCGAACGTTACCGCCCGCCGTTGCAACCGGTCCAGGTTGGGTGTCCGGACCCAGTCGTTTCCGTACGCCGGCAGAAAGTCCCGATTCATACTGTCCATGAGAATGCATATGATGTTCAAAATGGCCTCCCGGTTAAGTGATCCATTCAAGATCCTACCCGGTAACTGCAAAACAAGGAAGTTTCGCTTCTGTTCGGCGAGTTGGCCTTCGGTGCCTCGGCCTTGTACTCGACTGGAGAAACCTGTTTATGGGTTTTCAGTTGTTTAATTAGGGTTGCCTCTGCAGTGTGTGTACGGTATCGGGTGGGCTACCATGAGTGTGGATTATATTCGAAAGGCCGTTGTAACCGGTGCCAGTAGCGGCATCGGCAGGGAAATCGCGAAGCAGTTTGCCAGGGAGGGGTGGCACGTGCTTGCGGTTGCACGAAGGAGCGACCGGTTGAAGGCCTTGGCAGACGAAATCGATGGAGGCATTGTGCCATTTCCCTGTGACTTGGCAGCGGACAGCGGCCCGGGCGATGTGGTGGCCGCCGCGCAGGAGAGGATCGGGGGGATCGATCTCCTCATCAATAACGCGGGCGTCAGCTGGGTTGCCATGATGGCCGAGATGTCGGACCAGGCCCTGGAGCGGATTATGGATCTAAATGTCCGCGCCTTGATGCGCTTATGCCGAGAGTCCATTCCGCAGCTCAAGGCGTCGGAATCCGGGCAGATTATCAATGTGTCATCGGTCGCGGCACACCACCCGATGGAGTCTCTCGCGGTCTATTGCGCTTCAAAGGCCGCGGTCAACATGTTCAGCCAGGTGCTGGCAAGAGAGTTGGCACCGGTAGGCATCCGGGTAAATGTTCTTTCTCCACCGGGTACCGACACCGAGATTTTTGAGAAGGCGGGGGTGGATATGAGCGACGACGCCCGTGCGGAACTAATCCCGGCGGTGGATATGGCACGGATGGCTGTTTTGATGACTCAATGGCCAGACTCCGTGGACGTGGGGGAAGTGATCGTCAACAGGCGGCCGTAGATTCTTCCCCGCGTCGGGGCGCATGCCCTTGGGGCGGGATTGTGCGCGCGGCAATGGCCACGAGCGGAGGAAGAAGCCGTTTCCCCTGGTGCTTAAGCCGCAATTCGCGTGGGAACTGGGTGATCACCGGGCGGGGGCGACCTGGACATGGCAGACGAGTTGGATTGCGAACGGCCGGGGACGAGAAATCGGAGTGTCTGGCAAGGGGAGTAATGTTGGGCTGCGGCGATTCGTTTGGGCCCGGTCAATTGCTAAACCCAACGTGCTGACCTCCACGTGTCTAAACACGCCCCTGTAAGATCCGTCGGATTACGTTGAAGAATCAATGTGGGACGAACCTGCGTTTCATCTCATCGATATTGAAGTCATCGCTGTCGAGAAAATCGAAGTAATCCTGTTCAACCTTCAGGACCTCCTCTGCCTGGTGGAGGACCCTGTCGGCCATTTTCATCGGCAGGGAGAGAAGGCCATTGCCGTCTCCGTGGAGCAGGTCCCCCGGTTCGATGGTCAGACCCGATATTGTGACCGTCACGTTGAAGTCGTAAAATACGCCCCATCCGTGCGAGACCACGCACCCAGCGGAGAATACGTGGAATCCTGGTGTGCGCGCGTGAATCCCAGCGATGTCGCGGTGGTTTCCGTCCGTCACCACGCCCACGCACCCGAGTTTTTCCATCGTCGACGTGAACATGTCACCCAGAAAGCAGGAGCGTGGGCGATGGTGTCCCGAGTGTTGGATGACATGGGCGCAGCCGCGACTGCCTCGACGAGCTTATCCACCCGGGAGGGCCGGTTGTCGCCAGGCTGGGTCGTGTCCGCTGTGCAGGTCAGCGCGTACCCGACCATGGGCTGCAGCCCGGGGAAGCTACAAACCAGCTGGTTGGTCGCATAACCCGTGGCCTGGTCCCTCACTTTGAAATGTTCCAGGGCGTTGCTGACGGTTGCGCTGTAGTAGGAACGCAGACGCTTGAGAACTTCCGGGGAGAGCTGCTTGGTGGTCATAATGGAACCTTGCATACCCCGCGTTTTACAGCTTGTCAGGCGCGAAGTCTCTAATCCGCCATACCACGAAACCCCGCCTACGGCACGGAATCCGGGTTCCCGGTCGCGGACAACGACGCGGGATTCAAGTCCTGGGCTACGCTTTTATTTGCGAATAGGGGCCAAGGCGCCGCACTTTCCTTGACTCCCCTGCCGTGGCAAAAGATCCTTGCCGTCGCAAACGATGAACATCTGCATGATAGGATACGGGGCGATCGCGGAGAAGCACATGGAAGCTTTCAGTGCGATTGAGGGGGTTGTGCCGCGTGTCCTGGTGGGGCGACGGGAGGATCCGGCGCGGGAGTTCGCGGAACGATGGCGTTTCCAGGGGGTTACCTTAAACTTGGAGCAGGCCCTTGTTGACGATGCTGTCGATGCGGTGGTGATTACGTCTCCCAACGCGTTTCACGCGTCGCAGGCGGAGGCGTCGATTCAGGCGGAGAAACACGTGCTCATCGAAATCCCGATGGCGCTGAACCTCCCGGACGCAAGGCGAATTGCGGACCTGGCGGAGAGAAGCTCCCTATGCGTCATGGTTGCGCATACCATGCGGTATTTTCCCGCGATCCGAGAAATACGCCGCCAGGTTGTGGAGGACGGATTCAAGATTCAGCATATGGTCGGTTTCTTCGGGTTGCCTCGCCGAAAGAACGTGACCTCCGCGGGCAAACCGCGTTCATGGACTGATGATGTCCTGTGGCATTTCGGAGCGCACATGGTAGACGTCGCCCTGTGGCTTTCCGGCCATGCGGAAGTTGACAGGCTCTCGTGCCACCTCGGTCCCGGGCATCCGAGCCAGGGTGTCATGGACATGTCCCTATCGATGACCCTTCCTGGGGGGGGAATCTATTCCCTGGCGCAATCCTTCAACCTGGAGTCGCTTCGGTGGATCCTGACGGTGGTCGGAGACCAGGGGACGGTGGAATTTGACAACGGCGTCCTGCGTGACATGAATGGAAAGGAGATCGTTCCGTACCAATCGATCGTTGACCTGCATGAGCAGAACCGGGAGTTCGTAGAGGCCGTGCGGATGAGCCGGGTGCCAGCCATTACCCCTTTTGATGTCCTGCCGGCGATGACGATTCTGGATCAGGCGGAGCGGATATCTGGTGGGCGCGTACGTTGATCCATGGGTGCCTCCGGGCACCAGGAAAGAACGCTTGTAAGCCCTGCCTTTCTTCTTTATACGCTATACAGCGTTTTGCCCTGGAAAAGGATAGACAATGATTAAGCTCGGTTCATTCATGATGCCCCTTCACCCGCCGGAGAAGGACCGGACTGAATGTTTTGAGGAGGACATCGCGTTTGTTGAGTTTGCAGATGAGCTTGGATTTACAGAGAGCTGGTTCGGCCAGCATCATTCCCTGGGGTGGGAGCCGATTCCCGCCAATGACGTATTCATCTCGACCCTGATTCCCCGGACGAAAAATATACGTTTAGGAACCGGTGTTTCGATCATTCCGCAGCATCATCCCGTCAATGTCGCGGTAAGAACCGCGTTTCTGGATCATCTGGCGCGTGGGCGGTTCAATTGCGGCTTTGGACAGGGCGGTGTTCCGACGGACTGGGAATTGTTCGACCTGCCCGACCCGAAGACCCAGGGCCTCATGACGGTCGAGGGAATAGACCTGATTCTCAAGCTTTGGGAGGCGGAGGCACCTTTCGAGTTCAAGGGGAACTATTGGCGGGTGCGGATCGAGAGCCAGATCCCGGAACTAGGGTTGGGGACCCACCTGAAGCCTTACCAGAAACCGCATCCGCCGATCGGGATGAGCGTTATCAAGGGATCGTCCATGGCTGCCCGCATGGCTGGGCAACGGGGGTACATGCCGCTGAGCACGAATTTGGTTCCGATTTCCACGGTTGCGGAGCACTGGCCCTCGTATTGTTCAGGTGCGGAGGAGGCCGGAAAACCTGAGCCG
>CAZTAB010000476.1:0-1860 GCA_964611475.1 uncultured Verrucomicrobiota bacterium
GTTCCTGAAAACAAAAAAAGCACAGCCCTGGGGGGGAGGCCCAGGACCGGGCATAGCTGTCTACGAAGACGCGAACTTCCGGGATGGTTAGAAGGTAAGCGGTTCCAGTTCTTTAATCCGAAAACTCACGTCTCCATCAACAGGTTCTACCTTCACCCAACCGACTCGGATGGGTGTCGGAAAGTGGTGCTCATGGTGTATCTTTTCAGGGCTCATCTGGCCTATCTGTATCGCAATCGGCGTGCCAACCCGATTGGCGCATTCTGCAAACTTCTGCTGCGCAACGAGATACGACATCAACTACCGATTCGCGTAGACTCAGAAGCGCTGAAATGCTGTACCTTGAGGTACAAATGCGTACGCGCGGGGGCACTTGCGGGGCCCGAATTGAGGTCCCGGGGCGGCTTGTCTCCTGAGTAAAGGGTAGCCGTCAGGAATGAAGTGAACACAACAATGGCGACGATTCTGATTGTTGATGACGACCGGAAGCTGGCGGATGCCAACTTTCAGGTACTCAAGTACGACGGTCACACCGTACATGTCGCGTACGAACTCGAAGGGGGAATTCGTTTGATGGAGGACCACCAGCCCGAGGTCATTCTGTGCGACCTCGTTCTGGGAACCGATTCTGGCCTTCAATTGCTATCCGCGTCTCGAACGCAGCGGCACCTGCCCGATGTAATCCTGGTGACGGGCCACCCCACCGAGCAAACGGCCGAGGAAGCCATGAATCTGGGCGCCTACGAATACATGCGCAAACCGTACACCAAGGATGAATTGACGGGCCTTGTGCGCCGCATCCTGGACCGGCGAGCCCTCCTCTCCCGTCGTCGCGCGCGACGACGGGAGAAGGACGCGGACCAGCCTCTGCACCTGATCGGTGATTCGAGGGCAATGAAAGAGCTGCTTTCGTCCCTCGACGACGTTGCCCTGCGCCAAACCACCGTCCTTCTGCGCGGGGAAACGGGAACCGGGAAGGAACTGTTGACGCGGTACGTGCACACGAACGGGCGCAATGCGGACGGCCCGTTCGTGGCCATCAACTGCGCGGCAATTCCCGAAAACCTTTTGGCCAGCGAATTGTTTGGTCATGAAAAAGGCGCGTTCACCGGCGCCGTGGCGAGCCGGGTCGGAGCCTTCGAGCGGGCATCCAACGGAACGCTGCTGTTGGACGAAATCGGGGACATCCCCGCCAGCACACAGGTTCACCTGCTCCGTGTCATCGAATCATGCGAAGTTATTCGGGTGGGCGGCAGCGAAACCATTCCGGTCACGCCTCGCCTGGTGGCGGCGACCCATCGCGACCTCGAAGCGCTGGTGCGCCAGGGCAAGTTCAGGGAAGACCTCTACTACCGGATCAACGTTTATCCCGTGGTGGTGCCGCCCCTGCGCAGCCGGGTCTCCGATCTACCCGGTCTCGTCAAACACTTCCTGGAAGAACTGGATGCGGACGAGAACCTGCTTTCATCGTGTGCACTGGAATCCATGAAGCATTATCACTGGCCCGGGAATGTTCGCGAGCTGCGAAACCTGGTGGAGAACATTGTGATCCGGGCCCGCGGGAACCAGGTGGATTCGGACAAGCTGCAACAGATTTTCACGCCGCTGCAACAACTACACCACACAGCATCGACGGACGACACCCTCGAAGCCATCGAAACCCGCCGAATCAAAGAAGCGCTCGCCGGGGCCAACGGGAACAAATCCCACGCGGCAGAAGTCCTAGGGATCACGCGAAGGAAACTGTATTCGCGGATGAAAGTGCTGGGGATCGGGGACGCGGCGGAAAACCCCTAGGGGCGGTTCCACCCCCACCCCTCCATCATCACGAACAGAAACATCGCCTCACTCCACTAGAAT
>CAZTAB010000477.1:0-1936 GCA_964611475.1 uncultured Verrucomicrobiota bacterium
CAAACCCTGGTCGATTGCCCAACAACAGGAGCGTCGTCGCCAATTGAACGCGATCTACCTGCCATTTGGATTGAAGCACTTTGATGCCCAGGGAACCTATGTTGCTGAGGGGGATGGTACGACCGCAGCCGGCGCCGGTCAGGACGGGGGCTTGCGGGAGCGTTGCTGGCATTGCCTCGGATTGTACAGTGGTGATCTCGAGGCCCGAGAGCTGGCGGACACCATTATGACCACCAACCCGTCCTATGAATGTGGGTTCTCATCCACCGCCGCACAGCAGGTGTTTCTCAGGCACAGGGATGTCATGAGTCCCGAAGCGCGGGAATGGGTACTGAACTACCTGCAAGAATTTGCGCATCGTCATTGCAATGCAAATTTCAACGGCCACAATGACAACACACCTGCGATGGCAACGTTTACCCGCCTGGTTCACGGGGAAATGTTCGACGATGCGGAGCTGTTTCAGTCCGGCCTGGATCAACTCTACATATTGCGGGACATGCTTTACCGCAATGGCTTTCTTTCGGAGTTCGTGAGTCCCACCTACTCACCAATTTCGGTCCTGTCCCTGGCCCTGATCGCCAATTACGTCAAGCATGAGGAAGCGGTTCAGCTGGCATTGGACTGCGAGGCGCGGGTGTGGGCGGAGCTGGTGTCGCACTTCCACGTGCCCACCGCGATGCTGACCGGCCCATCGGCACGGTCCTACATGGTGGACTCCAGTGGCGGTGTCAGCATGGCCAGGGTGCTGTTTCATCATGTGTTCGGAGATGTCTGCTTCGTCAACAGCATCAACAGTCTGTTTCCCGGTCCCCTGGAGATGGAGAAACACCCGAGCGTCCCCTTCATGCAATGCAGTTCATTGTGGACTGCGGACGCCGATTATCACGTGCCCGATGAGGTGGGGGCCGCAATGCTCGAGCGCCCGCTGCCGGACACCGTGATCGGCACCCGAGACGGCGGAGAAAAAACGCATGACAAATATATCCGCGACCCCGCCACGAACAGGTTCACCGCGGAGCGGCTTTCCCCCCACCGAAATGCCACGACGCACAACCCCATAACCACCTATCTGACAGAAAATTACAGCCTCGGAACGTCCACCCACCGCTATGGCACGGGGGGCCAGAGTGAGATCCTGTTTGCCACCTATCCAAGATGCAAACCGGCGCGGCGTATGCAGGACGTAGGCACGGTCTTCACCCGCTATATCGTCAATGAACTGAAACCTGGACAGACCAACTATCACGCAGGCCAGCAAAAGGAGTGTCAGCGTACTTTGCTGTTTAGCGAGGGACTGTCCTGGGCCATGCAGAAGGACAACTTCGCGCTGTGCCTCAGCCGGCCGGACGGCCTCTATTGTGAAGGGATCCATTCGCTCAAGCAGGCCGTCATCGTTCCCTGTCTTTACGGCGAACCCGAGGAAATCTGGCTGGGGGATCGAAAGCTGGACGGGTTCGTAGGGCAATCCGAAGAACGTGTCCCTGTGTTTATCCGGGAGGGGGACATCTATATGGCCATCACGCCGCTAACACACACGGAAGGCAACCCGACAAACCATGCGGTGACGCTCGCGCTGGAGAACGACTACGGGGTCATTTCCTTCTACAATTTTCAAGGTCCGGAAAAAGAATTTGACCGGGAAGAGCTCATCGGGATACGGGGTGGATTCGCTTTTGAAATTGCCGACAAGAGCGAAGCAGGAACATTTGACGCGTTCCGCCGCCAGGCGGCCGATCTGGAACTCGTTGACAACGTATCGGTAAATGTCCGGCACGTGCGGATCCTGCATCGCGGCAACGATTTCCACACCATTTACAGCCTGCACACCGAGGGAATCCGTTGTGCCACCATCAACGGAAAGCCGTTGCCCGAGCCCAAGTTCGAGACCCGGGCCTTTGACACCGGTCGGCTGCCGTTCATGGATGAGGAATAT
>CAZTAB010000478.1:0-5742 GCA_964611475.1 uncultured Verrucomicrobiota bacterium
TACACGGGACGCCGCACAACGACGAATCGCAGAATCGGAAATATCCCAGATCCGGAAGTCGATCCCCCGTTACCTCCTCCATGAATTCGCGTGAGCGGGGGCCCTGGATGTCCAATTTGGCCCGCCCGGGCGACAGGTCCGTAAATCGTGTCCCGGACGAGAGATGCTCCCGGATCCACGCGGCATCCGCCGGGAGCGTTCCGGCGTTCACGACCATAAAGAAGTGTTAGGAGTTCCTGCGGAACACCGTGATGTCGTCCAGCACCCCGCCCTGCTCGTTCAACAGGAAACCGTAACGGCACTGGCCGTCCCGCATGGAGGCAACCGATTGGGTTGCGAGGGTTTCGAGATCCTCCTCGGCATCTGGGCCGCGGAACTCGAATTCGCCCATGTGGCAGGTGTCGAAAATGGATGCGTGCATGCGTGTGTGAATATGCTCCGGAACGATGCCGGTGTATTGAATCGGCATCTCCCACCCGGCAAAGGGTCCGATCCGGGCATTCCGATTGCAGTGTGCCGCGTACAAAGGAGTTCGCTTCATGCCAGAATTGTATATCCCAGGACAGGCCGGTATTGAAGATCGTTTTCCCGCTCCTGGCCCTCACTCCCCCGCAGGGGTGGCAAACGTTGATTTCACGGGTCAAACGATATATACCAATCCTGTTTGAAGTGACGATGCGAAGAACCACCGCATGGCTGCAGTTTGTACGCGCACCCAACCTTTTCACGGTTCCCGGCGATCCACTGGCCGGATTTTTCCTGGCGGGAGGCGCGATCGGGGCACAGGCCCGTCCTCTCGCGCTCGCCTGCTGCGTTGGCCTGCTACTCTACGCGGCGGGACTGGTCCTGAACGATTTGGCTGATGAGGCGACCGATGCGGAAGAACGGCCCGGACGGCCCCTGCCCAGCGGAAGAATCCGACGAACCAGTGCCCACGGAGCACTTTTTCTGTTTGCCACCGCCGCCGGCATATCGAGTCTCTTTTGCGGGGAGCACACGCCCGCTCTGGCCACGGCCCTGGCATGGGCGGTTGTGGCCTACAACCTCTGGACCAAACGTATCCCGGTCCTCGGCGAGCTGAACATGGGGGCATGCCGGGCACTGAACGTCCTGATTGGCGCGTCCGCGGCCGCCGCCGCCGCCCCCTACGTTCCGTTCCTCGCGCTGGGCGCTACCTCCGTGTTCCTGTATATTGTGGCGGTCACTATGGTTGCCCGGTTCGAAGCCAATCCCGCCAGGTCGGGCACGGGCATCTGGGCTCCGCTTCTGACCACCGGGTTCCTTTGCGCCCTCATCGCTCTTCCAACGTTTCACTCTGGTCATCCGAACCGAGTCACCGGCCTGGCCGCGGCCGCGGCCTGGATCCTCACGGTGGGCATCGCTTACATGAAGGTGAAACGGACAGATCAGGAACTTCGGACAAGCGTCGTCCCATCGGCCATCGGTGTATTCGTGCGGGGACTCATTCCGCTTCAGGCGTGCCTGGTCGCCATGAGCGGAATGCCAGGATCCGCGGTGGCGGCGATATGCTTGCTGGCTCTTTTCATTCCGGCCACATTCGTAGGCCGGTACATCTACGGAAGCTGAGGATTGATCATGAAGAAACTTCTCATTCTTCAGGCGGCCGCTCTCGGGCATGACCTGGTCGCAGAGCGCATGCCCGCCCCCGCCGGCCTTTCCTGGCGCGCGGCGGAGAGCATCTTCCCGGCCGTAACCTGCAACGCCCAGGCGACCCTACGCACAGCCGCCACACCGGGCGAGCATGGCATGGTCTCGAATGGACGTTATTTCCCGGAACTGGCCAGGCCCCTGTTCTGGGAGCAGTCGGCACGTCTTGTCACCGGGGCGCGGATCTGGGATCAGGCCCGGACCCGCGGCGCGACGGTTGGGATGATGTTCTGGCAGCAGAGCCTCGGAGAGTCCGTGGACCTCGTGCTTTCACCCAAACCCATCCACAAGCATGGCGGTGGAATGATTCAGCACTGCTACGCGCGGCCGGCGGACCTCTACCGCAGTCTCACCGACCGAATCGGCACCTCGTTCAACCTGATGCACTACTGGGGCCCCCTTGCATCCCAAAAGTCCACGGAATGGATCGTCTCCGCCATCGAGACCGTGCTGACAGAGCCGGACGGGGCGCCTCAAATCCTTCTCGGATACCTCCCGCATCTCGATTATGACCTGCAGCGACACGGGCCCGGTTCCAGCCAGGCCCTGAAGGCGCTCGGGCAGTTAACCGGATTTCTCACTCGTCTTTTCACCGCCGCCGAAAGCGCGGGATACGAAGTGGTGCTGGCCGGAGACTATGCCATCGGCCCGGTCACCTCCGGCCCGGTGTATCCAAACCGGATGTTGCGCACGGCCGGCGCGCTCGATGTCATACAGGTCGGACGCCGCGCGTACCCGGATTTTTTCGGAAGCGCCGCCTTTGCCATGGTGGATCACGAGATCGCGCATGTTTTTGTTCGGGACCAGAAACGGGAAAGAGAAGTGAGAAATTTGCTCGGCGGACTGGAAGGGGTGGAGCACATACTCGACTCCGAAGCGCAACGGGAACGGCACGTGCACCATGCGTCTTCGGGTTCGTTCCTGCTGGTGGCGAAACCGGGGCGATGGTTCGCGTACCCCTGGTGGGACGAACGGGCGGAGGAGCCCGACTTTGCGTCCCATGTCGATATCCACAACAAGCCCGGGTACGATCCCTGCGAGCTCTTCTTCGGCTGGCCTCCGCCCGCGGTAAGCCGGGATCCGCTTCGTATCCAGGGATCCCATGGCCGGACCGGACCGGACCGAAGGATCGCATGGACATCCACCATCGAATTCCCCGATAACACGGACACGTTTCTCACGCTCGCGGCCGCGATCCGGGCCTGGATCGGGGAGAATCTCTAGGAATGCACCCAATGGCCGGGCCTTCGACCATCACAAAGCCTGCAGAGGCGCGAGATGCTGAACAGGTTGCACAGGTAATGCTATAGTTCAATGGGTATGGAGACGTACAATCAGGATTTTCGCGTGCCCTTCGACTACCCGGTGGTTTTTACCCGTGATCTGTTCGCGGAGAAAAATCCCGCGCTGGCGGACGCGCTGCAGCGGTGTCCGGGAGGAAGGGCCCATCGCGTCGCGGCCTTCGTTGACGACGGGGTCCTGGCGAAACATCCGGGCTTGATCCCCCGCATGCAGGCCTATTTCTCTTCGCGCGGCGGGACGCTCGACCTCGTGTGCCCGCCCGTGCCGGCACCAGGAGGCGAAGCGCTGAAGAACGATTATCGCCGGCTCATGCAGGTCGTGGACATGATGCTCGAGTATCAGCTTTGTCGCCATTCGTTCGTGTTGATCGTGGGCGGCGGGGCCATACTGGATGCAGTTGGCTTCGGTGCGTCCATTATTCATCGCGGCCTGCGAGTCATCCGCGTTCCGACCACGGTGCTGGCGCAGTGCGATGCCGGGATCGGGGTCAAGAACGGCATGAACCTGCACGGCGGGAAAAATACAATCGGCACGTTTCATCCCCCGTTTGCCGTGTTGAATGATTCGGATTTCCTGCAAACCCTGCCGGATGTGCATTGGGCGGGTGGCGTGGCTGAAGCCTTCAAGGTCGCCATGATCAAGGACGCGGAGTTCTTCCATGATCTCTGCGAGTGGGCGCCGGCGGTGAAGACCCGAAACGTCGGGATCATGGAAAAAATCGTCCGCCAGACCGCCGTGCTGCACCTGGATCATATCCGCGACGCGGGTGATCCTTTCGAACAAGGAAACGCGCGCCCGCTCGACTTTGGGCATTGGCTTGCCCACAAGCTCGAGTCCATGACCGCCTACAAGCTGTCACACGGCGAAGCGGTGTCGATCGGAATCTCGGTCGACTCGATCTATGCCGCGAACAAGGGATGGCTGCCAGAAGCCACCGCGATCCGGCTGCTTGGCGCATTGGAAGCCTGCGGCCTGCCGGTATGGCATCCGGCGCTAGAGCGGTGCGTCGAACAGACTCGCCTGGAGGTTCTGCGGGGCCTCGACGACTTTCGGGAGCACCTCGGGGGAGAACTCTGCGTCACGTACCCGGGACCGCTGGGCACGAAACGCGAGGTTCATGAGGTCGAGCGGGAAGGTGTCGCGGCGGCCTGTCGGCGGCTCAAGGAGCAAAAAGCATGCTTGTGACAGCAATGCCCTTTGCAGGAATAATCCCGTCATGCGCATTTCCGAGAACCCTCCCCTCCACCTGACCTACTGCCTGAATGTCCATCCCGGGGAAAGCTGGGAGGAAATCTTCGATGCGATCGGGGCGCATGCGCGGCGCGTGCGCGACAACGTCGGCCGGGAGCAGGCCTACGGACTCGGTTTGCGGCTGGGCAATGCAGCCGCCCGAAGTCTTGCGGAGCCCGGCGCGCTGGAAACCTTCCGGGCCTACCTCCGCGACGAGAACCTCTACGTCTTTACAATCAACGGGTTTCCCTACGGGCGGTTTCATGGGCGGGCGGTGAAAGAGAATGTGTATCGCCCAGACTGGCGGACCGATGACCGGCGACGGTACACAATTCAATTGGCGGAACTTTTGGCCGGTTTGCTCCCGGAAGACTGCCCCGGAACCATCAGCACCGTCCCCTGCTCCTTCAAGCCGTGGATTGTTTCCGACCAGGACCGTCTCGACATGATCCGCAACCTCGTTGCCTGCGTGCGGCATCTCCGGTGGCTTTCGATCGAGCACGGAAAGGAGATCTCGCTCGGCCTGGAGCCGGAACCCTGTTGTTACCTGGAGACCACCGCCGGGTTCCTGGAGTTCTACGAAGAGGAACTCCTGCGCCACGGCGCTCCGTTGCTTGCCACAGCGCTGCAGATCGGGCGGGGGGAAGCGGAAGAGGCCATTCGGAGACACCTCGGGCTCTGCCTTGACACCTGCCACCTGGCTCTCCAGTTCGAGGACCTATGCGGGTCGATGGCCAGGGTTCTGGATGCCGGAATCCAGGTCACCAAGGTGCAGATCAGCGCCGCGCTGGAGGTGTCCAACTCCGAACCCCGGCGAGAGGCGCTGCGGCCCTTTGTCGAGCCGGTATACCTCCACCAGGTGAAAATGGAGAAAGCGGATGGCTCGCTGGAATCCTGGGAGGATCTGCCTGCCGCACTCGAGGACCTGCGGGGCCAGGACGATTCCCGGCGGATCCGCGTTCACTTTCACGTGCCCCTTTTTTGGGCCGGGTCGGGGAAACTGGGAACGACCGCCGGGAATCTCACGCCGGAGTTCTTCGCCCTGCTGGAAGAAGGACAATGTCCCCATCTCGAGATCGAGACGTACACCTTCAACGTTCTTCCCCCTGAACTGAAAGAACAGGACGTCGTCGCCAGCATCGTGAAAGAGCATGAGTGGGTGCTGAAACACCTGAGCCGCCGCGTGATTTGATTTGTGGCCGAGAGATTTACCCTTGTTCACCCCGCCTGGTCGTCTCACACTCCCCCCGTGAAAATCGTCTGTGCATCCTCGGTGCTGCTCGGAACTGAAGCGTTCAGCACGCTCGGGACCGTTGTCACGGTGCCAGGCGAAGCCATTTCCCCCAATGTGCTTTCCGACGCGGACGCCCTCATTATCCGATCCGGAACAAAGGTTGACGAAGCGTTGCTGAAGAACTCCCCCGTGGCCTTTGTCGGGACCGCAACAGCCGGGACCAACCATCTCGACATCCCCTACCTTGAGGAACGCGGAATTGCCTGGTCGAATGCGATTGGATCCAACGCCAATAGCGTTTCGGAGTA
>CAZTAB010000479.1:0-8684 GCA_964611475.1 uncultured Verrucomicrobiota bacterium
ACAAACAAAGACGACAACGAGTTGAAAAGCTCCTTCGACCTCGCGATGGAGCAATTCGGGGGGGGGGAAAAGACCCACCTCACCGAAGATCAGAAAGCTGCGATCGCCACCATCAACGAGCGGATGCGGGCGTCGATTGCCGAAATCGAGATCATGATGGATCAAAAAATTCTCGAGGCAAGCCAGAGCGGGGACCAAGGAAAGACCGCGGAGCTCGAGACGCAGAAAACCATGGTCATCCAGAAGACACGCGACGACGCCGAGGACGAGAAGGAAACGGTGCGACGCGGCTAACCTGCCAGCGAGCAGCTTTTGAACTCTTCGACCTGGCCGGTGATCGCGCGCTCCGTCGGAAGGCGCTCGATGGACGAGGCACCAAAGAATCCGTGCAAACCGGGCATTCTTGCCAACGCGGTACGCACGTTCTCCGGTTCGTCGAACGGGCCGCCGTGGCAAATCACCAGAAGATCCTTCCGTACGCTCTTCCCTGCCTCCGCAATGGCCATGGCTTTGTCAATCGCCTGATCCAATGTGAATGCCACGGCCGCGCCGATACTTCCCGATGTGGTAAGCCCGACGTGCGCCACGAGCTGGTCGGCTCCCGCCTCGGCCATTGCCCGGGCGTCGTTCTCGTCGAAACAATAGGGGGATGTGAACATATCCATCTCACGGGCCAGTCGGATCATCTCAATTTCCTTGTCGTAGCCCATGTCGGTGGCCTCCAGGTTTTTCCGGAAGTCCCCATCAATCAGTCCAACGGTGGGGAAATTCTGCACGCCGGAAAACCCGACCGCCTGGAGCTGCTGGAGGAACTCCGGCATCAACCGGAACGGATCGGTACCGCAAACACCGGCCAGCACCGGCGTGTCCTTCACCACCGGCAACACCTCGGATGCCATCTCCACCACGACTCCATTCGCGTCCCCGTACGGCATCAGCCCCGCGAGAGAACCCCGGCCGGCCATGCGGTACCGTCCCGAATTATAAATGATAATCAGGTCCGCTCCGCCTTTCTCCGCCAGCTTGGCGGAGATCCCCGTTCCGGCCCCACACCCTACAATCGGCCGGCCCCTATCCGTCTGGGACCGCAAACGCCTGATGATTTCCTCTCGCGCAATTCCCGCCATTTCTCTCTCCTTCCGCTTGATTCTTCCGCCCGCAGACGACGTCCAGATGCACTGCCGTGGCTCGGGCATATGCCACGCATCGCGTGCCGACATCCAGAGACTCACCCCAACATTTCCAACAAAATCTCCGCCGCCTTCCCCGAGAACTCCGGATCGTTGATGTTGTTCTCCATTTCGACAATGCACGTGCCATCTCTAACGCCCGAACGAATGGCATCAAAGCAAGCCTGGACCGCGGCCGGATCCCAGAAGCGCTCTCCTTCGCGGTCAAGCATGGATACCCCGCGCAACGGAATAAGAAACGCGACCGGCGCGGATGCCGCGTTCGCCGCAGCCGCCAGCCTCTCGCCGATTTGCCGGTTTTCATCCTCGTTGGTGCGTAGCAAGGTCACATCGGGGTTCCATTCATACAGGTTCCGGTCCCGGAATTTTTCCGGGACCGTTTCAATGCCTCCGAAATTGGCCATGTCTACGCACCCCGGCACGATGACCGCGGGGATTCCCGCTCTGGATGCAGCCATGCAACGCCCGGGACCCGCATCGAACACCCCGCCGCAGACCGTATCCGCAAGTTCGGTGGTGGTGATATCCAGGGACCCCTTGATGTAACCATCGGCAACGAGACTCTCCATTGTCTTACCGCCCGCACCCGTGGCGTGAAACACGAGTACCTCGAACCCCACCTTCACCAGCAGGCTCCGCGCATGGTCCACTGCCGTCGTGGTATTTCCGAACATGGAAGCAGTAATCAGTGGCTTCTCCCCCCCACCCGCTGGTGCCTCGGTCTGCACCATCCCGGCGATGGCCCCGGCCGCATTTGCATAAATGTTGCGGCTGATGCTGTTAATGCCTGCGACATCGACGATCGAGGGTATGAACGTGATGTCCCGCGTTCCGGCGTACGCACTTACATCGCCTCCGCCCACCGTGGAAACCATGACCTTGGGTACCCCGACCGGCAGTGTGCGCATGGCCGTAGTGGCAAGGGATGTGCCTCCGGTGCCACCCATCCCAAGGATTCCGTCCAGTTTCCCCTCGTCATACAAGCGGCGAACCACCACGGCAAGCCCCCGGGCCATGGTCTGCATCGCCTCGTCTTTGTGCTCCCCAGAGGCAAGGTGCGCCAGGTCGCCGCCCCCGGCCTCCGAGACTTCGCGTCGATCCACATCCGGCTCGAACATCGCCCGCCCCATCACTCCAAAATCAACCACCAGGGTTCTAGCGCCCGAACCTTCGATCAGATTCTTTACCAGCGCGAATTCATCGCCTTTCGTGTCGAGTGCACCAACCAGTACTACGGTCTTGGCCATTTGCTCCGCTCCTTTGTCCCGCCCCTTCCACCAACCCACTACCACAGATCGAAGAGCCTAGGACTAATCGGCGTATCAAGTCACGCAAACAACACTCCTCTTCTCCTCGCCATTCAAGCCGCCAGGGGGAAACTCCTTCGTTTTCGAAGAAAACTTCGAGCACTCAGGGCTTCCCCAGGGAAACATGAAGCACACACAAATCACTGCGCGGCCTCCATGATTCATGGTGGAAAAGTTGTGGATTCCCCCCACTGTGGAACAAGCTGACCACACCGGGGCCCTGCGCGTCACTCCCCGTCCACCCTCGCCTCAATATCGCTGTATGGCGTCTTCCAGCGCCGCATCGAACGTGCCGATGCCTCTAGACAGGCGAACATCACGACCACCGGTGGTCACGTCGTGTTCCTTGGGAATCAGACGAGTGACCCATTTGTCGCCCGTTCCACGGATCGCCACGGACCTTGGGCTCCGGTTGCAATACCCGTGCTAAGCTCAGGACGGA
This sequence comes from uncultured Verrucomicrobiota bacterium, assembly GCA_964611475.1. Taxonomy (GTDB): domain Bacteria; phylum Verrucomicrobiota; class Kiritimatiellia; order SLOV01; family SLOV01; genus CAUZEO01. The sequence goes on from CAZTAB010000479.1 coordinate 2,940, forward strand.
TTTGCAAACGCATAGGCGAGAATCTTCGAAACAAGACGGGCAGCGACGACTTCGTTCACCTGGGTGTGAGGTTGCGGAACAACCTCGACAACGTCGAACCCGATGAGACAGCACGTCGTATTTTCGAACAGCAGGGCCCGCAAATGAGACAGCGCCTGCCACCAGCCCAGGCCGCCCGGCTGCGGCGTGCCGGTGCCCGGGCAGAGCGCCACTTCGAATGCATCGACATCGAACGTCACGTAGACCTTGCCCTGTAGCGTTCGCAGCCGTCGGATCAGGGTTTCCGCCGACGAGGCATTGCGCCACAGGTCTTGCGCCGCAAATGTTTCCACCTGGCTCGAATGACGCTCAAAGTCAGCTTCCTCTTCCTCCACGGAGCGAACGCCAACGGCGAGTACCCGCGCCCCCCTCTCAATCACCCTGCGCATGACACAGGCGTGCGACTCACGCGAACCAAGGTATTCTTCACGGAGATCGGCATGGGCATCAAACTGCACGACAGTGATGTCCGATAAATCATCGGAATTCGCGGAGGCGTGGACGAGGGGAGCCGTCACGCTGTGATCGCCCCCGATGCCGACGACAAGTCCGGACTCGCGGGCGCCTGCCGTCACCCCCTGTCGTGTACGCGTCTGGTATTCGGCAGGGGACTCTCCTTGTTGGGGAAGGATGGGGGGCAAAGCGGCGAGTTTCAGTCTCTCAAGATTCCAGTCCACTTCTTCATCCCACAGCTCGATCTCCACCGAGGCGCCCCGGATCGCCTCCGGGGCGCGGGAGGTCCCCTTTCCATAGGAAACCGACCCATCGAACGGAAGCGAGACAAACAGAACGTCCGCCTGCTCCGGAGGAAAATCGGGAAGATCGAAAAAAGAAGCCTTCACGAGCAGCCGGACGTTGAGTCGAGTTCCTCAAACAGCGCTTTCGCCAGCAGGGGCAGCACGACGGTGGCATCGGCGAGAACTTCCGCAAACCTTCCACCTTCCTCCCGGGGAAGAAATTTTCCCCAGCTTACTCCTTCAGAATACGAGGAACCGGACAATCCGCCCCAATGGACCGGTTCGGGACAGATCCGGACGCCATAGCGGAAACGCGGAATGCGCAGATTCATCCCGAGCCGGTCGCAGACAAGGTCAAAGAACGGGGAAACCTGTTGGGACCAGTTACGGGGTACTCCGCCGCCGATGGTCAGGATGCCGAGTTCCTTCGACTCGCCGATGAACCGGGCGTAGGCGACAAGATCGAGAAAGGGGTTGAACGGAGGCACCGAAGAGAACACTTCGTCCAGGCTCAGGGTGGACCGGTCCACGGAAGCGGGATGCTCCTGATCGATCGCCCACAGTGCCATGTCGAGACCGATTTCGCTGTCCGTCATGGCAGGAATGAAAACTGGCACATCGTGTTCATAGGCACTTCGAAGAATTCCCTTCCCCTCCGACCGTTCGCCCAAGTGCCTCCCGATGGCATGGCACAGCCGGGAAGACGACCAGGCGCCATCCGGCGGAGACGTATCGCAGAGCACGGACTTGATCAACGACTCCACATCGTTGAGATTCGCCTCCATCTCCACCGTGTCGTAGATCCGGTTGTACCCTTCACGGTAGAGTGTCGCGTCCGGCCGATCAGGGTCGCAGCGGAAGTGAAGGCGGCCGATCGATTCGGTAAGCCCATGGGCGACCAGGGCTCCGGTGGCAACGACACAATGGACAATTCCGCGGTCAATCAGTTCGCAAAGAATCAATCCCTGCTTCGCCACAGTCATGGCTCCCGAGACCGTGAGCACAACTCGACAGGAGTCGTCTCGCGCCGCCTCCGTCAGGATGTCGAATGCTTCGCCCACCTGCCGGCCGGCGAAGGCGGTCTTTTCCATGGCGCGAACCAGGTCGGGAAAGCTGCGTGCCGCACCGGGATCCAGGCTGTCAAGGGGGGTGAGGCCGTCCGCAGCGCCATCGTGAAGTTCACGCGGGCTCATTCTTCGATTTCCGCATCGGACGGATTGGCACGACTCATCTCCGGGACAAGGAAGCGCGCGACCTCGCGAACAGACACCTCACCCAGAGGGATTCGTGCGGTAATCCCGGCCAAGACATCACGCGGGCTTGCCCGACCACAGGTGAAAATGTCGAGAGCTACAAGGCCGAGGTCAGCATAGCTATGGGCACTGCAATGGCTCTCGTCCAACAGCACCACAACGGCAAAACCGGGCGGGGAATCGTCACCGAAACGGTATCGCACCTGTGAAATGACCGTCGCGCCCGCATCGGCCGAGGCGGCAGCCATGGCTTCGAGGAAGAGTTTGTCGTCAATGCAGACATTGCGATCCACTCCGTGGCAATCGACTAGTAGATGGGTTCCCTTTTGCAACGCATAAATCCTCCCTTATGACAAGCAACCGCCTCCTGTGCCGGCGCTCCGTTTCCACTCGGAACGTAGAGGAACACAAACATGTCCTTCGTGGACTATATTTCCGAACGACCCATTGTAAAGACGTTAAAATGCAATTCGGGCGCGGATTCAGCACAGGTTGCAACCAGCGGGCGGTCAAAGCCAAACGCAGTCCGGATGATTCTGCTTCCGGAAACAGCGCCGTAGAGATCGACAACCAGGTCCGACGCCGCAAAATAGCGGCCGGTATGACTGGAGGCATATGGACCAGGATCCTGCGGGAACTCCCCCACGATGTCCATGACCACGCCCCGAAACCGAACGATGCCTGACGCCGCGCCAGGCAGATCCCTTATAGTCCCGGACGAAGCCGAAGAACAGGAACCCGGCCGGTCCCAGCGGCGCAGATTCAGATCCGAACAGGATACGCAATGTCGATCCGCAGACAGAATTCCACAAGGGAACATTATTTCCTACTGCCAGACACGGGACCTGTGGTATAGACCCCGCACCATACCTACAGACAAGAACAGGTAAATGCACACGGCCAAATTGACACCCCCGTCGCCATCGGGAAGAAGGTCGCAGGGTGCCAGTCGAGCCGCCCGACAAGATGGATGACCAGGCCAGAAGACACCAAGGGGGAAGTCAAGGCACGAAGAATCATGGCCCACGCAGAAGATGGAGGTTGTCGCGCAATGCCCCAACGGGACCTTACACCGACCTCATCTCACCCGAAAACGGGACACTGGCACGGGTGGCGCACCACACAATGCCAAGCAGCATGTACCCACACAGGATTTCAATAAAGCGGAGAAAACCATCATGAGCAATCGAGTGCGCGTAGCCTCAACATCAGATCTCGAAGCGGGGACAGGAACTACCGTCAGCGCAGAAGGGAGAAATATTGCCCTGTTCAACGTGGATGGAGCCTTCTATGCGCTGGACGGGGACTGCCCTCACATGGGAGGGCCGCTTGGCATGGGCCCCCTGGACGGCGACTCGGTCATGTGCCCTCTTCACGGCTGGCTGTTCAACGTGAAAACCGGGGAGTCCCCAACAATGCCCGGACTCAAGACCGGGTGCTATGAGTGCGAAGTGGAGGGTGACGACATTTTTGTGAAAATTGAGTCCAAATGATCGATTTCGCTGGATTGATGCGAATGCATTGAGGGCAGCGAATCTAGGCTTGAACAATCCGGTCAATTCCAAGAATGTATGCGTCCCGTTGGCCCCCTTTTCACCATGACATTGAAGAACGCGCATAGACCGGAAGGATTCCCGACACACTTGGCAGCGCGGGCCCTCCTTGCGCTGGTACTGCCGATTCTCCCGGGGGGCGCCGAGGCAGCGGACGACGACCCCACTTTCCGAAATGCCAGCCCGGGGTACAGTTCTCGGCTCCGGAACCGGACCTGGTCGCCGGTACAGATCCAAGTCATCAATCCAGGCCCCGAACGCTCGGGCACAGCCATTGTGGAGTCGGAAGGAGACCGGTCCAACTTGAAAGTGGCCACACAGCGGACGGTGACTCTGCCCGAGGCCTCCCTTCGCACATTCGACGTTCCCGGATACATCGACATGCACATGACCGGGTCGCGAACCAACCGCCAAATGATGCCGGTGATCCTCACCGACGGCCGCGTCCAGACCTGGTCCCGGATGGAAACGTTTGCCGGGATCAGCGATGAACGCCGCGTCATCTTCTACTGCAACGATCCGCGTCGATTGTCGTATCGATTTCTCGACGAGTTCAGGATCGCGGACGACAGCGTAAAATCATCGCGAATCGTCGGGACGAACAAGGATCTTCCCGGGAGGCCGATTTACTACCAGGGCATCGATTTCGTAATCCTCGGCGTAACACCAAAGACGGTCATCAACGAACTGCAGGCCGCGGCATTGCGAAGCTGGGTGGAAGGTGGAGGAATCCTGATCATCTCCGGATCCGACCCGTCCCTCCTGGAGAATGTGCCGGACCTTGCGGACCTCCTCCCGGTATCCTACCTGAGTTCACGCACGGTGGAGGTCTTGCCACTGATGGAACAATTCGGGTCGCCATTCCAATCGCTCGAGGGCATCGCTCGACACCGGCTTGTGCATCGCGCGGGAGACGTCCTGTTTGGGACGGAGGAGGATCCATGGGTGGTGGCACGCCAGGTCGGGCTGGGACACGTGTTCGCCGTCAATTTCGATACAGGAAACAGGGAGTGGCAACGGTGGGACGGAGCGACTCAATTTTTTGAGTTTTTTGCCGGGAGAATGTCGCCGTTTGCGCGCTACGGAACCCGGATCCTTTCCCAGGGAACCACCCTGGAGTCCGCCCTGGGGTCGCTGACGGGAAAAGAAGTCGCATCCCGCAAATCCGTGGGCCTTTATCTGCTCGGGATCCTGATTGTACTGGCAGGCCCTCTCTTTCTTTTCCGGAAAGCCAAACGCCCGGAAATCGCGTGGGGCATAGCAGTCGTCGCCGCGCTGCTGGCTGGCTGCGGCGCAGTCGGAATCGCCCAGATCCGGAAAGCCCATCCGGAACCCACACTGAACGAGGTGTACGTCGCCGAAACGCAGTCGGGGAAAACACCCTGGGCCATTCAATCAGCGGTGGCCGCCTACTCACCGCATGACAAGGTCTTCATCATTCCGACTCCCGAACCTTCCACCTGGTGGAGACCTTCCTCCAGCACCATCGAGCCGCCGGAAACCCTCCCGTTCGAATTCAGTGGCGAGGAAATGACCGTCCACTTGCCCGTGCATGCAGACGACGTCCGGTACCTTTACTGGGAAGGAAGCATGCAAAGGCAGCCCGCGCCGGAGACCCGGTTCGAAATCGGGGCCAACGGCCTGCGTATTGAAATCAACGATTCGGGAAACCGGGTGCTGGAGGAAATGTTCGTCAAGTACAACCGCCTGGTGGTTCCGCTGGGCGATTCCGTTTCAACGCCGACTGCCATTGACAGATCGGTCCGTCCCGACTCCGGAGTTCGATCCGTGTCCTACTCGGACAAGAAAGTTCTCCAGGCGCTGGATTCGTCGAGGAGGGACATTCTTGATCTGCTGATTCCGAAACAAAGCGGTACGCACGCCGGCATGGTGATCAACACATTCGGGAAAATGGGCGATGCCTACGCCCACGGAAACCCGTCCCTGTATTACTGGTCGTCCGAATCGATTTTTCCCAACAACGACGAATCGATCAGCGGGAAAAGTCGGGGCATCGGGCTGATCCGGGTGAATGGCGGACTCTCGTATGCCGACGGGAAGCTGGTCTTTCCTCAGGGAGTCCTGCCTCGCGAAGTGGTAATGAAGCAGGCGGCGGTGCGAACGGATTCGACCGGCGAGCTCAGCGGGCAGAAGGCGACTACG
>CAZTAB010000480.1:0-3270 GCA_964611475.1 uncultured Verrucomicrobiota bacterium
AAGAAATGATCGCAGGGACCGTGGATCGTTTCGGCGGACTCGACATTCTCGTAAATAACGCCGCCATTCTGATCCCGGGCGACATACACACGCTTTCCCTGGAGGACTGGGATCGTGTCGTTGCACTGAATCAGCGCGCGGTCTTTGTCGCATGCAAGGCGGCAGTGCCCCACTTGAAAAAGTCGGGATCCGGCCGGATCATCAACATCGCGTCCATCCAGGGAAAGGCAGGTGGAGGCAGTCCAGCCTATCCGGCGACGAAGGCGGCCGTCTTGAACTTCACCCGGGACCTCGCTCTCGACCTCGCGCCGGACGGGATCACCGCAAACTCGATCTGCCCCGGGTATATCGAGACACCCATTCAGGACTATAACACGGAAGAGGATGTTGAGCACTGCCGCCACAGAACTCCGCTGCCGCGCCTGGGGACCCCCCGCGACGTCGGTAGAGCCTGCGTCTTCTTCGCGTCCGACGCGTCAGAGTGGATCACCGGATCCGACCTGACGGTAGACGGCGGATGGACCGCCGCGTGCTGGTGATCCCTCCCGGAAACGGAAGTCGCCGAGACTTCCGGGTACCGCCAATCACGCTCTTTCGCCAACCCGGGATTCTACACGAGTTCCGCTACATGTGAGAGCAACCCAAAGAATTCAATCCAGCACGATCCGGTAAATTTTATGCAACGCCGAGCCCGCTGGATCATGAGCACGCACCGGCCCGCCCGTGCCGTCGATGACCAGCCCCGTCGGAATCCAGGTTGCCGGATTCATTTCCGTCGCGTACTCGAGCCGGTATGTCCGGCCCGTATCCGTACTGAACGTCAGTTCGAGGACATCAGGCACGAAAGCGGGGACGAACTGCGTGGTGAATGTGTGCGGGGAAAAGCGCACTTCGCTGATCCCGGATTCCTGGTTCGACCCGTTGCTCCAGTTTTTTGTTGAGGTGGAAGATGTCGTAATCACGACGTACTTCGCCATGGCCCCTCCGAAGTCGACCACCTTGCTCACCGGCGCCTCATCGACTGCCGGGGTCATCGGGATTTCACCGATGTAGGCGGTACTCCAGTCCGCCGGATCGGACGAACCGCTCGTCGAGTACTGGATGGTGACCTGTCGCGCTCCCATGACGCGCCAATCCAGGGTGAACGTGGGAAACGGAATATACTCGTGGTAGTTCCAGATCCACATCTCGCCCAGTGAACGGACGTTGTCGAATGCAATTTCAATCCAATGGCCGCCCGGCGTTGACCCGCCGCGGGGATTCGACCGGCTCTGAGCCAGCGTGCCGCTCAGCCACACATTGTGCCCGTACTCGGGACCGTCTCCCAGGCTGATGTGCCGCAGGCCATCGGGAGTAAGTCCCGATCCGTTGATCGCCTCGATCGCCGGTCGGACGCGGTGTTCGCTCGACGCGCGCACGATCATGTCGCCAAAGCGTCCGTGAAGCTGGAGTGCATTGATGGTGGTCTGCATGGCGGCCTGGACACGGGGAAGCAGCGTCGCGTCGCCCGCAACCGCCGCTTCCGCCGTCAGCAGATGGCCCCAGGCCGCCGTCACCGGGGCAAATTCGAGATAAGCGGCGGTGTTCACCGACCAGCACGGCCCCACGTGGCCGGAATCTGGATCACGCGCGTCCTCCATGACATCGATAGCGGAAAGGATATGCGGTCCCGCCGGCCCGTAGTACCCATAGGCAAACGTATTGCTCAGTTGCTGGTTGTCCCGGCCCGGATCCCAAAGCAATTGGCCTGTGCCCCAGTTTCGGAGTTCCGGATAATCGATGGACGTCAACGGCACCCCCTCCTCGTATACGCCGTCCGCGCCCTGGTTCGCAAAGAACTGGATATTCGAACCAAGCAGCCGCAGGTTGGGATGCGCATACTGCGGGTTGCAGAACTCGTTCGGATAGTCCCAGATGTACAGTGTCTGGCAAATGGCGCGCCACGACGCCATCTCGGATTGAAAGAAAGCGTTCTGCGGATCGCTCATCGGCGCGCTGAAAAACGAGTGAATATTGCTCAACCGGACGATCACGTTGCTGCGCGGAACGGTAATTGACGGAGCCTCGAAGGTATCCTGGTACGCCAGTGCACCGAATGTTACACCGGGAAACTCGGTCTCCAGTTCGGCGGCAATCCAGTTCACGAATTGAAGCATCAATCCTGCCGGGCTTCCTTCTGCTGCGATCACCGCCTGGCTCGCGGCATCCTGGCTCGTGACTCCGCCATCGATCGCCGAAATGTCGACGAGCGTAGCCTGGGGATTCGCAAGAAGAAAGGAACGTACGTTCGCCTTGAATTCTTCGCGCATGTCCATGTTCAGCACGTCCAGTCCGCGCGTGTCGCGCACGCCTCCGAACAGGGCAAACCATTCTGGATGAACCGCAAAGTAATCTTCCGGCGGAAGGTAGGTCCAATAGGTATGCACGAAGTGCTTGTTGATCGAAACATACCGGTACTTTCGGCCGCCATGCTGCGGCGTCAGCTCGTGCACCGCGCCGTTGTACTTGTTCCGGGCGGACCAGTCGCCGGGCTGATGAATACCCTGGTTGGTTTCCCGATACTCAAAGGGCGGCACATACGTGAGATCCCGCGCCGTGGCATCCAGCGTGGGAATGACTGGGACAGTCATTGCGTTCGGTTCCCACCAGTGAACACCGACCTGGTCCTCAAGGAACGTGTAAACGGCGTACAGGGTGCCCCTGGTACCCGCGCCGGCCAGGATCATGTGATTGCCCGCACGCCGGATGACGATTCCCTCTTCCCCGAGACCCGCCGTCGTGAATCCGGGATCGGCAAGCCGGGCGGCGGCGGGGCCGACCAACAGGTTCGGTACTCCCGCCTGGATGGAGTTTCGCACGGGAAATGAACCGCCGGTGACCTGGCCCAGGAATGAAGACAGTTCCGTCGCAGCAAACGAGTCGGACATACCGGCCCCCGCATCCACGACAACAGACGCGTTGGCGACGGCGTTACTGGATATGATCAAAGGCGACGGCGTCGCATAGAACCGGACTTCGGAGAGTCCGGCGGCGTCATTGCCGCATGAGGATGAGACCCTGTCACAGACCCAGCTCAGCGTCATGGGATCGGTCGAGCTGGTGATCAGAACGTACTTGGCGAATACGCCGCCGAAATCCACGATCGCGTTCGGCGTCTTCGGCTGGCCGGGGTCGTACACGTCGAATTCCCCGGAGAAGATCTCGGTCCAATTGGACCGATTTGTGCTTCCCCATCCGCCGGGCCCGTCCACGGTGGAGTACTCGATCCGG
>CAZTAB010000481.1:0-2242 GCA_964611475.1 uncultured Verrucomicrobiota bacterium
GGGCACCGACTTGGGGAATTCTCGCCCACGCGGGGATTCCGCCGCCACGGTGCTGCGACGGATAAGACGGTTTCGTTGAAGTAAACCCTGGATCGGGGTTGGACATGGAAGAAGCTTCTTCGCGTTCGTCGTTGGAGGCACGGGTGGTGTTTTTCGCCATTCTGGTGATGGTGCTTGGCGTTGGTGGCCTGGTCTACTGGCAGGCGCAGGAAGCGGCACCCCCCACTGCCGCGATGGTGGAGTGGGCATTCGACCCTGCGGGGGTGGAGGTGTTGGGAGAGCGGTTGGAAGCCAGTGAGGAAGCCGGGGTGAAATTGAGGCTGGACCGCGACGCGCTGCGGGTGGAGTTCGAAAAGTCGCAGGCGGCTTCCCGATTGCTGGAGGGGCGATGCCGAGAGATGCTGGACGAGATGAAATTGAACACGGCGGGAGCCGGGGATGAATTGAAGACTGGGATTGCGAGCCTTATGGAGACGCAGATTGACATGCAGTCCGAAATTAAGAAGCTCGCGATTCGGAACGATTCGCTGGAAATACAGATTGAGGATGTACATGACGCCGCGGAATTGGCGGGCGAGTCGGTTGCTGATGGAAAACCAGGAACCACCGATGCGGTGCTAACCGAAGCCAGGGATCCGAACGAGGTGGACAGCCGTTTGCTGACAAATGTTCGGGTGATCGATTCGAACGAAGGATTGGAATACGTCGTATTGGATGTTGGAGGGGCCGACGGCGTCCGGCCGCAAATGCTCTTTAGAGTATTGGATAGAGGAAAAGTGACAGCGAGCCTGAGGGCAATAGACGTCCGGCCGAATCTGACCGGGGCCGTGGTAGAGAACTTGACCGGGAGGACGTTCCCGAGGACGGGTGACCGGGTTGTCCTTGGATCGACCAGGAATTGAGCGCTGCAAAGAGGAAATAGGAACTATGGAAGTATCCGCAACAACCAAATATGCGCGCATATCGCCGTCGAAAGCACGTGACCTTGCCACGGCGATTCGGGGGCTTCCCGTTCCCCGGGCCTTGGAAATCACTGAGCTGACGGCGCGAAAAGCGGCCTTCCTTATGGGGAAAACGCTAAAATCGGCGATTGCCAATGCTGAAAACAACAATGGGGTTTCGGCAGATGAGTTGTTCGTCGCCCAAGCGGTTGTGGAAGAGGGTCCCCGGTTCCGGAAATGGCTTCCCCGGGCACGGGGCATGGCCAGTCCTATCAGGAAGAAGCTCAGCCATATAAAGATTGTGTTGACGGATAAGAAACCCGGTGGCAAATAGGACGTTTCCCATTTTTTAAGAAAGGTTTTGTTTTGGGTCAGAAAGTAAATCCAATCGGTATGCGGGTGACTGTCACAAAGGAGTGGCAGTCAAAGTGGTATGCCGAAAAGAATAGTGAGATTGGCGGGCTTCTCCATGAGGACGCGAAGATCCGCAATATTGTGAAAAACCGGCTGCGGGATGCGGCCGTGCCCGGAATCCATATTGAGCGGTATGCGAACCGGGCGCGGGTGACCATCTCCACGGCCCGGCCCGGCATCGTGATCGGCCGGAAGGGGCAGGACATCGACCGCTTGCGCGAGGATCTGACCAAGTTGACCGGCAAGGAAATTTACATCGAGATCAAGGAGGTCAAGGATCCTGATGTCAACGCGCAGCTGGTGGCTGAAAGCATCGGGTTACAACTTACGCGGCGGGTCTCGTTCCGCCGTGCCCTGAAGCGTGCGGTGCAGCTTGCGATTGACATGGGGGCGGACGGGATCAAGGTCCAGGCATCCGGCCGGCTTGGCGGTTCCGAGCTTGCTCGTCGCGAAGGATACAAGGAGGGCAAGATCCCGTTGCACACCTTGTCTGCAAATATCGACTACGGCTTTGCCGAAGCACGCACCACGGCTGGTATCATCGGTGTAAAGGTCTGGATCTGTAAACCGGAGGAAGAGGAAGTCCGGAAGGAGAAGAGCCATGCCTCTTATGCCTAAGCGGGTTAAGTACCGCATAAAACAGCGTGGGAATATGAGCGGGGTTGCACACTCCGGAAATCGAATTTCGTTTGGTTCCTACGGGCTGCAGGCCCTTGATCGCGCCTGGATTTCAAATATTCAGATCGAGGCCTGCCGTGTCGCGGTCAACCGCAACATGAAGAGGAAGGGCAAGGTCTGGATTCGGGTGTTCCCGGACAAGCCGATTACAAAGAAGCCGCTTGAGATGCGAATGGGGAAGGGAAAGGGAGCCACCGAGGGTTGGGTGG
>CAZTAB010000482.1:0-2264 GCA_964611475.1 uncultured Verrucomicrobiota bacterium
CGGAGATTTCCGTCGTTGTTTGTGTCATTGATCGGGAGGCTGGTGGAGCCGAAAGCCTGGCGCAGGAGGGCCTCGAATTGAGGCCTCTTTACCGGATATCCGAACTGCAGGCACTGGAAAAATAGCCGGAAGGGGGCAAATCCTGCCGGTGGGCTGCTCCCGCGGGAAATCTTCGCCGGATTCCTGCCCGCCAATCAAACACCAATGGTTTTGGGTCCGGTGGATTGCCGTGATAAAAGTCGCTGCTTGCCGGAGTAATGATTATCCGTTATCAATAATCCCGTGAACTTTGGTAGCCATGTAATTTTTGTTCCGGTCGTAGCTGCCGTAATGACAGCGGTCGGCTGCAGTCGGGCCCCAGACCCGTCCGAGTCTGGAAAGATTCCGGTGACGGTGAGCATTGTCCCGCAGAAATACTTTGTGGAGAGAATAGGCGGGGATCAGGTCGTGGTGAACGTCATGGTGGAGGCTGGTGCCTCCCCGGCCATCTACGAGCCGAAGCCTTCCCAAATCCGTGCTCTGTCGGGCTCCGCTATTTACTTTGCCGCCGGTGTACCTTTCGAGTCCGTCTGGTTGGGACGTTTGACCCGGGACCTCCATTCCCTGAGGGTGGTGAACACTTCGGAGGGGATTGAAAAGTTGAAAATGTCGGCGCACGATCATCATGATCATGGACACGAACATGCGCACGGCGAGGAGACGCTCGATCCACATACCTGGTTGTCGCCGCGCCTAGTGAAAGCGCAGGCCAAAACGATTTGCGCGGCGCTGTGCGAATTCGATCCCGCCCATTCCCGGATCTTCCGCGAGAACCTGGATTCATTTCTCGGGGAACTGGATGCCTTGCACGTCGAGTTGCAGGCGTTGTTCGACGACGTGGAGTCGAGGAGTTTCCTCGTGTTCCATCCGTCCTGGGGGTATTTCGCCCGTGACTATGGGCTCAGGATGCATCCCGTTGAGGTGGGGGGACAGGAGCCCAGTGCGGCTGAGTTACGTGTGCTGCTGAACCGATCACGGGAAGAGAAGATCCGGGCCATTCTGGTCCAGCCGGAGTTCAGCCAGCGCTCGGCCGAAATTATCGCGAAGGAGATCGGCGCGGAGATCATAGAGGCGAGCCCGCTTTCGGAGTCCTGGCCGGAAAACCTCCGACGGGTCGCGGGCGAATTGCGTCGCGTTCTCCAGGAGCCTAGCGAACCGTGAGCGGTGGGGAAAGGTCAGCCCTCCCGGTTCTGGAACTAGATGGTGTGGATGCCGGCTACGATGAGGAGATGGTCCTCAAGAACATCTCCCTGAAGGTCCAGGCGCTCGATTATATCGGAATTATCGGGCCCAACGGTGGCGGGAAGACAACCCTCATCAAGGTTATTCTCGGCTTCCTGAAGCCCACCCGGGGGTGCGTGCGGCTTTTCGGGGAGCCGGTGACCCATGTCCGTTCCCTCGTCGGGTATGTTCCCCAGATCCTGGCGTTCGACCGCGCGTTTCCCATTCAGGTCATTGACGTGGTGCGGATGGGGCGGCTGGCGCGGCGTGGCGTCCGGTCCCCGTACAACAAGGTGGATGACCGGATTGTTCGGGAGGCGATGGAACAGACTGGTGTGATCGGGGAGGAGAACCGGACATTCGGGGAGCTTTCGGGGGGACAGCGCCAAAGAGTCCTGATCGCCCGCGCGCTCGCCGTGGAGCCCGAGCTGCTGCTGCTTGATGAACCGACCGCAAGCGTTGATCCGAGTCTGCAAGGAGGAATCTACGAATTGCTGGCGTCCCTGAACAGGACCGTCACGATCATGATGGTCACGCATGATCTGGGCGTTGTTTCGGAGCATGTAAAGACGGTTGGCTGCTTGAATCGCACTCTTCACTACCACGGAGGCATTCATATACCCGAGGGCGTGCTGGAGGAAACCTACGGATGCTCGGTGGATTTCATCACGCAAGGAACCCCCCATCGTGTATTTCCGAAGCATGGGCAGGCGGGAAGCAGGGGACGAGAATGACCTGGATTTTTGAACATGAATTCATGCGGAATGCGCTTGCGGCCGGTCTCCTCGTTTCCATTGGCTGCGGGGTGATCGGAAGCTTCGTGGTTCTCAATCGCATGGTGTTCATCAGCGCCGGGGTGGCCCATGCCGCGTACGGAGGGATCGGGCTTGGCTATTTTTTCGGCTTCAGTCCGGTGATCGGCGCCGTGGGATTCAGCGTGGTGGCAGCATTGGGGATGGGCGCGATCGAGCGGAGGGCGCAACAGCGAGTGGACACGGTTATCG
>CAZTAB010000483.1:0-4954 GCA_964611475.1 uncultured Verrucomicrobiota bacterium
TTTCCTGGTGGCCGTCCCGGGCTCCGCGGTCAATCCCTCCGCCCGCTTGAACTCGTTGATCTGGTCCCGAATGACTGCCGCCCGCTCGAACTCGAGGGATTCCGCAGCCTGGAGCATCTCCTCCTCCAGTTCCAGCAGAACCTGCTGCACATCGAAGTCGGCCCCGTCGCTGCGCAGCGCTGCCAGGTCAGATTCTTCATCGGAACGCGTCGAGGAAAGGCCCTCGGGAACCTCCTTCACGATCTGGCGGGGGGTCACCCCGTTCGCCCGGTTGTACTCGGCCTGCTTCCTTCTGCGGGACTCTGTCACGTCGATCATGCGCTGCATGGAGTCGGTGACATGGTCGGCGTACAGGATGACCTTTCCGTCGATGTGCCGCGCCGCTCGGCCTGCCGTCTGGATCAGGGAGGTTTCCGACCGAAGAAAGCCCTCCTTGTCGGCATCGAGCACCGCGACCAGCGAGACCTCGGGAAGATCCAGGCCTTCCCGCAGCAGGTTGATTCCAACCAGGCAGTCAAAGTCCGCCTTGCGAAGGGACCGCAGGATTTCCACCCTCTCGATGGCGTCGATCTCCGAGTGCAGATACTTCACGCGGAGACCGACGTTGCGGAGATACTCCGAGAGGTCCTCCGCCGTGCGCTTGGTAAGCGTGGTCACCAGGGTCCTCTCTTTCCTCTCCGCCCGTGACCGAACCTCTTCCATGAGGTCATCGACCTGCGTCCCGAGGGGGCGGATCTCCACCGGCGGATCGACGATCCCCGTGGGACGGATCACCTGGCGCACGGGCTCTCCCCCCACCTGGTGCTCATACGGCCCCGGGGTGGCCGAGGTGAAAAGGATCTTCCCGGTCACCTTCATGTACTCGTCAAAATTCAGGGGGCGGTTATCCAGCGCCGACGGCAGCCGGAACCCATGCTCCACGAGCACCCGCTTGCGTGACGTGTCCCCGTTGTACATCGCGCGCAACTGCGGAATGCCCACGTGCGACTCGTCGATGATGGTCAAGAAATCGCCCTGGAAGAAATCCAGAAGGACGTACGGCCGGGAGCCGGGGGCACGGCCGGCCAGGTGGCGGGAGTAGTTCTCAATCCCGCTGCAGTATCCCACCTCCTGCATCATTTCCAGGTCAAACTCCGTCCGCATTCGAATGCGCTGCGCCTCGAGCAGCTTTCCCTGCTTCTCGAACCACTGCACTTGCTGCTCGAGTTCTTCCCGGATCGCCCCCAGCGCCGGCTCCATGCGGGAATAGGGCATGACAAAATGCTTGGCGGGGGAAACCAGAACCTCCTCCAGCTCCATCTCCACGCGGCCGGTCAGGGGATCCATGAGCGCAATCCGCTCCACCTCGGACCCGAAGAATTCGATGCGAACCCCGGTTCGCGAGTAGGACGGGAAGACGTCGAGGGTGTCGCCCCGCACCCGAAACGTGCCCGGCGTGTTCTCCACTTCGTTTCGGTTGTACTGGATGTCGACCAGTTTCCCCAGGATCTCGTCCCGGTCCACCGTGTCTCCCCGGCGAAGCTCGACCATCATCTCGGTATAGTCGGAGGGCGAACCCAGCCCATAGATGCAGGAGACCGAGGCCACGATCACCACGTCTTGCCGGTTGATCAGGGAATTCGTCGCGGAGAGCCGCAGCCGCTCAATCTCCTCGTTGATGGAGGAGTCCTTTTCAATAAAGGTGTCGGTCTGCGGAATGTATGCCTCCGGCTGGTAGTAGTCGAAATAGCTGACGAAGTACTCGACCGCATTCCTGGGGAAAAACCCCTTGAGCTCCGCGAACAGTTGCGCGGCCAGGGTCTTGTTGTGGCTGAGGATCAGGGCCGGCTTCCCATGCGCCGCGATGACATTGGCGATGGTGATCGTCTTCTCGGAGCCGGTGACCCCCTCCAGGGTCTGGTTGCGCTTCCCGGCCTTCAGCCCCCCGAGAAGCGTCCGGATGGCCTCCGGTTGATCGCCCGTCGGCTCGAAATCAGACACGAGCTGAAAAACGCTGCTGGCCATTCATTAACTATAGAGGGGGGGCACACCAAAATAAATCCCCTTTGTGCCCGGCAAACGCGCGGAAATCCTGCGGTGTTTCAACCAGGCACCGGGCCGGATGGCGGTGAGGGTCCCTTGACCGGGACGCTACCCGCGAAGGGCCGAGATCCCGTCATCGAACGTGCGGATCATGTATTCGAAATCGCTGCCCACCTGGGCCCACGTCACACCCCGCGAAACCAGGTCCCGGACAAACCCGATGTCCAGGGCGGCGCCGGCCCCCACGGGCATGCCGACCGCCTGGGCAGCGGCAAGGACCCGGTCTGCGCACTCGTGCAAGCCGGGATGATCGAAATCCACCAGCCGGCCAAGACTCCCGGAGAGGTCGCCCAGTCCAAGGATGACCGAATCAAGCCCGGCAATGCGGACGATATCCTCAATGGCCGCAACCGCCTCCCTCGTCTCGATCATCACCGCGACGAAAACCTCCCGGGTCGCCTTCCTGAAATACTCCGGCCCGCCGCTGCGGCCCCAGTTGGTCGGCACGCGCGGAAACAATCCCCGGCGACCCACGGGTGGGTACCGGCAATTGGCAACCAGTTCCTCGACCTGCTCCACCGTGGTTACCTGCGGCGCCACGATTCCTTCCGCACCCGCATCGAGCACGGCTTTCACCTCCCGCGCGTCCACATCCCTCACGCGGACGAACGAGGGAGTCCGCCTGCCTCGGGCCGCCATGAGGTGCGCATTCAAGGTCGCCGGATCGAGATGCATGTGCTCAAGATCAAACCAGAGGAAATCAGCTGAATCCGCAAGCGCCTCGGACACCAGCGGATCGTTGAACGTCACGCCCGCGCCAATCTGCAGCTCGCCCGCGTTGAGCCGGGAGCGAAATCTGCCCATGGCAGGAAAAAGATCAGGGGAATCGGTCATGGCACTTCAAGTCAAGCCAGCGCGGATAAGATGCCAGAAGCCGAGGGGGAGTCAAGAAAAGGACAGCGCCGGTCGAGGCCAAAAACGCGCCCGGGGATGGCCGCCAATCCCGGCACGCCGCCCCCTGCCCCGCTCACCATGGGATGGTGGCTTCCGGCACGAAGCGTTGCGTTTTCTTCCACCGGGTGCCGGACGACCAGTATCGATTCCTCCAGAGCACGGTATATTTCCGCGAACCGTAGCGGGAGGGGAACGGCAACCTCATGCCGGGAGACTGACTTCAGGAATGTCCGGCTGGATATAGCCGGTCGGAGCCCCGGGATTCCAGTTCTTCCTCAGGTCTTCAGCCATGGCTCTGCCCCTTTCACTCATCCCGGCACACGACTTCTCCCCCCCGCATCACGAACGCGACGTGCTGGAGGGTCCCGATGTTCGCCCGTGGATCCTCGCGCACCGCGATGATGTCGGCATGCTTTCCAGCCTCGATCGATCCCACCTCGTCGACGATGCCCAGGGCCTGTGCCGCCCCCCGCGTCGCGCTCACCAGGACATCCGCCGCAGGCATGACCTGCGACATCAGGGCGCACTCGACGGCGTTCCCCGGGCCGTTCACGAAATGCCGCGAGCCGGTGGAGTCGGTGCCCAGGGCAATCTTCGCCCCGGCCTCGTACGCCTTTTTCAGCGAGCGGAACTGGTCCCGGGAAGTCTGCTCATCCCAGGGGGAAAGTCCCTTGTGCATGATCCGCAGGGTGGGGACGATGGACAGTCCACGCTCAAGGATAAGGTCCAGGGTCGGCTCATCGATGTTGTAGGCATGCTCAACCGTGTCCACGCCGCCGAGCACGGCTCGGCGCACACCCTCGGCGCCGATCGAATGGCTCGCCACGCGCAGCCCCCAGTGATGCGCCTCGTCGGTGATCGCCTTGACCTCGTCGACGGTAAAGGTGGGAATATCGCCCCAGGCCCGCCCATGCCCCGAGGACGTGGCAATCTTGATAAAGTCGGACCCCTCTTGGATGGCCAGGCGCGCCGCCTCGCGGCAATCGTCGACCGTGTTGACCGGCCGAATCCAGCACCACTCCTTGTTTCCGCGCAGCCAGTTGTGCCCGGCCCGGGCGATCGCCATGCCCGCGGCGAGGATGCGGGGCCCCGGGACCCGGCCCTCGTCGATCGCCCGCCGGAGCATCACCGTGGTGCTCGACCCGCAGTCGCGCACAGTGGTGAAACCCGCGTGAAGAAGGGCGAGGGCCTCGCCCGCCGCATAGAGGAGACGCTGCTCCACCGGGTTGGGCGTGTCGGAGGAGCGGGCAAGCCCCCATAAATGAAGGTGGGCATCGATCATGCCCGGCATCAGGGTCCACGGCCGCAGATCGATAACCCGGTCCGTGGGCTCGACTGTCGTGTTCGACGCAGGCCCCGCCTCAAGGATTCGCCCCTGCGAACAGATAACAACCGCGTCGGGCACCGGATCGGCGCCCGTGCCGTCTAGCAGTTGCCCGCCACGAACCACGGTGCGCAGAGGGGCCGAGCCCTCCTCTATCTGGTGCTGCGCCAATTCTTCGTGACCCTTCCTCAAAAAGGCTCGTTCTCACCCATCCCCAGGGCCTTGCGGATGGCCTTGTCCACGCTCTCGATTCTTCGGGCTTCATGCACCGCGACGATGTCGTGCTTCTTGCAAAGCTCAAACACCTTGCGGGCGCTTTCTCGATATTTCGCCTTGTCCGCATCGGTCATGCCTTCCGGCGTCTGGCCCAGCCACGTGACTCCCAGGCTCATGCGATAGGGCACCAGCGACGCCTTCTCCACGCGGGCTTTCAATTCCGCCGTCTCCGCCAGGGCCAGCGCCTCATCGAACATTCCGATGCCTCGCCATCCCAGATCCTGCGTGTAACCATACCCCTTGAAGATGTTGGGCACGTTGCAGCCCGTATGATTGCCGCACCGGCGCAGCTCGTTGTCGGCCAGCCGAAGGAACTCGGCGACCGGTCCGGCAGCGGGGCCATAGTAATGGTCCACGAACTCGTTGATCACCTCGTAC
>CAZTAB010000484.1:0-5072 GCA_964611475.1 uncultured Verrucomicrobiota bacterium
ATTTCCTGGCCCTACTACAATTGGATGAGCGTAAACAAAGCCGCCCTGGAGGCCAACGTACGCGGACTCGCCCGACGCCACGGGAGAGACAATGTCAGGGTCAACGCGGTCTCCGCCGGCCCGCTCCAGACCAAAGCGGCCGGAGCCATTCCCGGGTTCAATGAATTAA
This sequence comes from uncultured Verrucomicrobiota bacterium, assembly GCA_964611475.1. Lineage (GTDB taxonomy): Bacteria > Verrucomicrobiota > Kiritimatiellia > SLOV01 > SLOV01 > CAUZEO01. The sequence goes on from CAZTAB010000484.1 coordinate 170, forward strand.
GCAACACATGGAGCCGCATCAGCCCCCTGCGGTGGAATCCGGAGGAGGACCGCCACGCGGTAGCCGACGCCGTTACATTTCTTGTCGGCCCCCACTCCGCGAAAATCACGGGCCAGACCATCCACGTTGACGGCGGGGCCAGTTCCACCGGCGGCGCGCTGCTCGAGCACGAGATTGGCCCTGCTGCAGACTGAAGTACGGCGGAAGGCTACTCTAGCGCATCCAGCGCTTCCACGGCTTCTTCCCACCTTCCGCCTTCGATCTCGAGTTCGGCCTGAATCTCTCTCAGTCGGCGGTTGGCTTCAGCATAATTAATACCTTCGTCCTCGGAAAGCTGGCCCAGAAGAACCTGCTGCTCCTTCTCCAGCGCCTCAATGGTTTCTTCCGAATCCCGAATCGTTCGCTTCAGCGTCATTTGCCGCGCACGAAGCAGCTCCCGCTCTTGTGCACGCTGCTGGCGCTGCGCCTTTTTGTCGTGCCGCGCCGGCAGCCGGGAAGACGACCCGGCACAGGGTACAAAGGCTTCCGCTGCGGATTTTTCGAAGTAGTAGTCATAACCGCCGGCGTAGCGTGTGATGCCTGGCGGGGTCATCGCTATAATGCCGTCAGCGACTGCTCGAAGAAACTCAATGTCATGACTCACCAGGCATATTGTTCCCTGATAGGCTTGGAGGGCAGTCTCCAGCGCCCGACGCCCGTTCAGGTCCAAATGCGTCGTGGGTTCGTCAAGCACCAAGAAGTTCGGGGGGCGAACAAACAACCGGGCAAAGGCCAGTCGGATTTTTTCGCCGCCGCTCAGGACCGAAACCTCCTTTTCAACAGCCTCACCACTGAAGCCAAACGATCCAAGGATCGTCCGGATCTCCTTTTCTGAGGAGTCCGGGGAAGCGGACTTCACAACACGGCTTGCGCTCCAGGCAGGTGGCATCGTTTCCGCAAAGTCCTGAGACTGGTATCCCACCACGACCTGATGGCCAAGGATGCGCCTTCCTTCAGAGGGAGCGATGCTGCCGGACAGAACACGAAGCAACGTGGTTTTACCCATTCCGTTGTATCCAACCAATCCCAGTTTTTCCCCGCGCTGTATACTCAGGTCGATTCCTTGGAGCACCCGGTTGGCCCCATGGTAGGCGTGACCCATTCGCTCCAGTCGAACAACTTCATTTCCGCAATGCGGTGGCAACGCAATCTGAATGCGAGGTATGCTGTCCTCTTCGCGCGGAAGATCAACTTCTTCGATTCGGTCCAACATTTTAATCCGGCTCTGGACCTGGGAGGCCTTCGTGTTCTTCGCCCGGAACCGGTCGATAAACCGTTCCATCTGGGCCCTTTTACGCTCCTGTGCCTTTCGTGCGGCATCCTGCTGAAGCAGGCGCCCCTCCTTCGTTTCCACATAGTATGAGAACCCGCCCGCGTACCGTGTTGCCTGCCCGTGCATGACTTCCAGCGTCAGATCCGTCAGTGACTCCAACAGGTACCGGTCGTGGGAGATCAGAAGCAGGGTTCCCCGAAAGGTCTTCAGGAACCGGTTGAGCCATTCCACCGCAGGAACATCGAGATAATTCGAAGGCTCGTCGAGAAGGAGCGTGTCCGGGTACCCAATCAGCGTACGGGCAAGTTCCGCCCTCATTTGCCATCCTCCACTGAACTCGCCGAACGGGCGGTGGTGCTCCTCCTCCGTAAAGCCAAGCCCACTCAAGGCTGCCTCCGCGCGATTCCGCATTTCGTATCCCCCAAGATGCTCAAACTCGGACTGTAATGTTCCCACGCGCTGGATCAATGCGCTGCGCCGGGACTCCTCAACTGTTTCCAGTTCGGCCTCAAGCGAGGAAATTTTCTTCGCAATCTGCTCCAGTCCCGGAATGGACCGCTCGGCATACTCAAGCAGGCTTACAGTCATATCACCGACGCCCACCTGCTGATGCACGTGACCAAGGCGATGTTTTTTCGGGAGCAGGATCTCCCCCTTGTCAGGCTCAATGGTGCCGTCGATCAAGGAAAACAAAGTACTCTTGCCTCCGCCGTTCGGCCCGATGATTCCGATCCTCTCCGAAGGGTTCACGCGAAACGATACGCCGCAAAGAACCTCCTGAGCTCCATAGCGCTTGCTGACCTGGCGAAATTCAATCATGCGAAAACTGTTGGGCAAGATAGAGCGCCAGCATCCGCTTCAGCTCCGCCCTCATCCACTCCTGCACGTCTTCGCCCTCGGTTGCTGCCCGGCCCATGAGGACCTTGGTCGTCTCGGTCACGATCCGCATGCTCCGGTCCCGTTGCGCCGCCGGCACCCCCGGATACGCCACGGCAAGAATGTCACTGAGAGGCTCAATAATGTCGTGTTCCAGCTGGATTCGTTGATCGTCCGCCACACCCCCGGATCGCCGGAAAGAGAAAACCGCGGTGAAGCCGGGGCAGTGACGGCGAATTCTTTCCATGCCGTCGACCACAATGGCGACGAACTCCACAATATCGCGACGCGCCTGGTCCACCGAGACGGATGAGGAAATAAAGGCCCGAATCGCCTCGCGATATTCGCCCACCAACGCGGCGATGACTGCATCCTTGTTGGGAAAAAACTGGTAAAGAGATCCGATCGAGGTGTTGGCCCGTGACGCAATCGCGTTCGTTGTAAGGTTTACATACCCGACCTCCTCCAGGAGTTCCGCGGCGGAATCCAGAATCGTCCTCACCCTTTTCTGGCTCCGCATCTGTCTAGGTCTGCGCCGCGGCCCGGAGGGTGACTTTTGTCTGTCTTCGCGCATTGTTTCAATTCGGTCAAGCAAATGGGGGAACATGAAAGAACGATCGGGTGTCGAAGGGCGGCGGAGTTGGCCGGAAAGCGGCATCGTAGCGAGGCAGATGTTTACGGGCAACAATCCAGAAAAGAATCAAGCCAAAGGGGGCACCTCACGGGAATACGGAAACAACCTTGATTGCGATGCCCCCGCGCGGCGTGAAGGAGCCTGTCACGACCATTTGGCGCGGACCGCACGCGGCGACCAGGTCGTCGAGCACCCGGTTCACAATCGCCTCGCCAAAGCCGCCGTAGTTGCGGAAGGAAAACAGATATAGTTTCAAGGACTTGCTTTCGATGCATCGTTCGTCGGGAGCGTATTCGATTCGTATGGTTCCGAAATCCGGCTGACCCGTGACCGGACAAAGAGATGTGAATTCCGGGCAGTTAAGTTCAATCTGGTAGACCCGCTCTGGATGTGGGTTCGGGAATGATTCGAGCCTTGCTTCGTCAGGCGATGCTGGAACCTTGAGTTTCCCCGGGCGAAGCAGCGACAGTCCCTCATGGAAATCCTCGGTCATCGTGCTCTCCTACCATTGGCGCGTGGCATTTCAAAGAAGAATCCGGGCATGCGGGTATGGGTTAGGGCGAACGGCCGATCGCTCGGATTTGGGTGGAACTCACGTCACACCGGAACTTCGATTCGGGAATCTGCAGAAACATCGAAATCCATTCCTGGGGAATTTGCAGCTCATCCACGGTTCGAAATCCATTTGACGACCATCGCCCCCCCACGATGAAATGTGTGGAGGCTTCCTTCAATTTCCTGAGAGCATCCTTATAGCCCTGCTCTCCCCCGTAGTACGCCGGATCAAGAATTCTCGCCGCAGTGTCATACCCGATTACGAAACCCCGCCCCGGGAAGAGTTCCGCCTTTTCCGAAAAGAACGGGGCCCGAGTCAGGAGGATTCGCCGCCCTCTCCCGATACGGCGTAACCGATCCCGGACCTCCTTTGGCTCGATTCCCGGCTTGTCAGCATTGGTCACCGAGAGCTCGAAATCAACCGGCGCGCCCGTGATCTCTTCTGCTGCATCTGCCAATTGAAAATGTCCCGTATGCATCGGGTTGAAAGAACCCGGCAGCACACTGGGAGCAGGCAGGCCCCGCGGCTCGACTCTCCCGTCGGAGTGCACTATCACCCACTCATGCGCTCCCGAGTAAAAAGCGGTCATGGGGCAAGAAAGGGTCTCCGACTCGAAATTCGTGCGTTGCCTCGTGGAGTCCTCGGTCCAGGGATCTATCGGCACGCCGCCCGCCTGTGCGGCCATATGCAGCAACAGGGTCGCCAAGGCCTCCTCCTGTTGGTCGCGTGTTGATTCCATTTTAGCAAAGTGAATGTGTGCATAGATCGCGACACTCCCATGCCGAATACAGCACCAGGCGTGTTCGTTCCCGTGTCGATCCCGATCAGTACGCAACGCGGCGGAACACGCGATCCCCGCCCCCTGGGGTCCCGCCTCTTCAAAAGCGATCTGCGCCAGGCGCTTCACCGAATCCCTGGACACGGCCTGTTCTACCGATCCGGAGCAAAACGAGTCCAAGGCCTCCACAGCATAGGGAATATGGGCCGCCAGGAGCGTGCGGGATGAACCTGGCACGCAAAGCAGCCGGGATAGAAAGAGGCTCCCGCCGCCCGTGAGCACAACCACCGCCTTCAGCGGCGAGTCATGCAGCGCCTGAACAATACTGACATCCCGATTCACGGCCGGAATCTACCCTTTTTGGGGGTCGATTGAACAGGGGCGAACGAGGCTTTCCCTACCTGGAACTTACAATTGTGTCGACGCCGCCCGGGAATAAGCTTAGTCAACCCAGACTAATGAAAAAAATCATCATGAAACTGTTGGTCGCCGCAACCGTCCTCCTTGTCATCATTGGCGTAGCGGCGTTATGGCAACTGGACCGGGTTGTGAAAACCAAGGTCGAGACGATCGGACCGAAAGCCCTCGGGGCGCCCGTAACACTGGAGGAGGTGAACGTATCGATTTTTTCGGGAGAGGGAGCTTTGTCGGGTCTACGGGTCGGCAATCCCGAAGGCTTCAAGACCGATACCGCGCTGGAACTTGAGCGGCTACACATCGAGTTGGACATGTCCACTCTCCGGAGCG
>CAZTAB010000485.1:0-2101 GCA_964611475.1 uncultured Verrucomicrobiota bacterium
AAGTTACCTCGTTGACGTCCGAAACTAGATTCGAATGGGCACGCGTCGCCGTAATGCCGAAATCGGTCGTGATCGCCAGCAGGTCGGCGTGTGCGGTCGAATGAGTTGCGAAAACACCAAGGCCAAGAAAGCTGCACAGGAGAATCTTTCTACTCATTTGGATAAGCTCCATTCCTCACGGCTCCATCATGGAGCCAGAGCATAATTTTTTACCATGCTATTCTGGCCGAAATCAACCCTGGTTCACCGCGTAACGACGATCCTAGGGGTGCCCCAGTTCGAGGGGGAGAACCCGCCGCCGACTCCGTCGACCCCGAACTCGAAGTGGGCGTGTTTTCGCGCGAAGGCGGTGATATCCACATCGAACGTATGGGCAGGGTATGGTTTCTCGCCGGGGGACTGCCGGAACACTTCGGTGCCGTTGATCCTCACCACGGCATCTCCGCGGCCTTTGCTCCGGTCATGGAGTTGCCACGATCCCTTGATCCGGATACTCGCCGCGCCCGGGAAGCGGCCCACAATGGCGCCCACCCGGCCGATGTGATTGAAGAACCCGTCGCCTTCCTCCAGAAGAAACCCCGGATCGCGCTTGGGGCATACCTGCCAGGGCAGGTCGATCCACTTTCCGGCAAGTTCCATATCCAACTTGCGGAAGGCCAGCAGCGAGCCGGGATCGTCCTCCGTCGCCGCTACCCGGGCGCGACAGATCCCGGTCTCCCGGTCGATGGGCACTTCAGTTCCATTCAAGAAAACCAGGAAATCACCGGGCACGTGTACCGTGATTTCGCCGTTTCCGGTGAACGCCACCTTGTAATACGAGCCGTCCTCGACCAGGTCCAGGCCTCCGTAAAGGTCTACCGACTTTGTGTGAATGAGGAAGTCATCCGGAACCCCGGCAATGTGAAACGCATCCTGCGGGTACCGTACGGTTTTGTCGAACACGTAGGTGCGGGTAGGATGCAGTCCCAGCACCGTCTTCCCGTTGTACATGAACCAATCCCGGATTCCTCCTGGCCCGGGCCAGGTTCTGACGCCGCTCACCCGGGCGCCGACCCACTTCGGCGCCTCGCCGGACGTATAAACCACCAGGCCTCGCCTGCCGGAGTGCTTCTCATAGTAGGCAGTGACGCCATCCGGCCCGCGGAAGCCTGAGAGCTGGAAAGGGTTCCGTGGCAGGCGCGAGTCAGCCTCCAGGTCGTAGGTCTGGAATGCCTCTGCAATATCGAGCCAGCCAGGTTCCTTGTCCGCACCCGGGAGCATGAACCCGAAGGACTGGAAGGGATCGATCCATCTCTCCTCTTCAGGCGAGTAGAAATACCCCTCGGGAAGAAATTTGACGAAGCGGCTGTAGATGTATCCGCCAAGGTGGTGACCGAGGTCGAGAGTGGTGAGACAGAAACTCGACCAGCGGGCATTCATGGGGCTGATCTGCTCGGTCTCGATGACCACCTGCGGGTAGGCATCGAGGATCGCCCTTTCCAGGGCCATGACCCCCTCGATGGCGGTGGCGCCGTCCATCATGAACTTGCCGGTGGCCGCCATCGACTCGTCCAGGTAGATCATGTCCACGCCCGCTTCGACCATGGGACGGAGCTGCTTGACGAGGAACCCGCGCCAGTCCGGGTTGGCGGCGGTTGAGTAGGCAAACGTCGGGGCAACCCCCCAGTAGGTGCGCTCCCCGTTCCCGATATTCACCTTGACCCGCCCGCTGTGTAGATCGCCAGGTTCCGTGGAGGTCACGTTGCCGTCAGCGTCCTTCACGAACTCCATGAATCCGTGCCGGAAGCGCCTGACCATGTCCGGGTTCGAGATGTCTACGCCGGTGGTGTTCACGTGGGCGCCCACGTGGAAGCCCAGTTCGCGCGCGCGCCTGAACCACTTCGCGGCTTCCGGGGTGGGCCGGTAATCCGGAAACCCGTGGTCGAAGGCGTGGTGGCGGTAGGATCCCATGCGCCCCACGATGGTCTTGGCGGGATCCAGCCGGCGGGCTAGCGCCTCCAGCGCCTCGAAATCGCCCACGTTGACGTAGGCCTGGCTGCGGATGTTCTTGATCCATCCCGTCGGCTTCCGGTCAATGGGTACAAAACCGACGTCGTGCTCG
>CAZTAB010000486.1:0-4182 GCA_964611475.1 uncultured Verrucomicrobiota bacterium
TGCGGCCCTCGGGAATCTGGTGGTTGGGGTGGAGGATCACTGCCGCAAGGAGAACAAAGCAGATGGTGAACAACAGGACACACAGAAAGCTCCCGCCAGCATCGATTTTCGGGGCCCAGAGCCACCGTTTCGCGCGCCTGATATTCTCGGGGTCGGGGTCCACATCAATGACTCCTGCGGAACCTGTCCCGTCCGCGTCGATGTTTCGGTCACCGATGGCTCCCCACTTTTTTTCGCGCAAGCAACCCAGGTATCCAATGTAGTCGTAGGTTCCACCCCCGATCGCCCCGAGGTATACGCCGATTTCGACCCACGGCGGGATCCTGGCAATTGTTGGATAGGTTTCCTTGATCCAGGGCGCGTATTCCGGGACGGTGGGTACGAAGAGACCCGTGAGTGCCTGGACCCAATCCGGGCTGGCTGCAAAGCAGGAGGTGAGGATGCTGAGGATCAGCAATCCCACGATGACCGTCTGGGCACGCTCGAGGATGGAGTAGGTTTGCAGCCAGGTCAAAGCCACCGCGACAATGATCGCAATGGTGGCCCAAGTTCGTGCCAGCAGCAGGAATTGAGCATCGTTCCCCACGCCAAGATCAAAAATCCAGTTGATGATTTTTCCCAGCATCACCGGCAGACCGGCGAGCCAGAAGGGGAAGCAAAGAAGACTGAGAACGCCAATGACGATGGGTACCCAGTTGCGCGGCCCGGGAAGGGAGCCCCAGTGCGTCATCGGGTGCTCGCCGGTCAGGGTCAGATGGCGTGCGCCCGTGTATACCTGGACGCCCTTCATGATTGCGCCCCCAACAAAACACCAGAGGAGGGCATACCCGAAGATGGCGCCGCCCCGGGATGCAAAAAGGGTCTCGCCGCTTCCGATCGTAACCGATGCGATGATGGCCCCGGCACCGAAGAACCCCAGCATGCGAAGGTTGAACCCTCCCTTCAATTCCGGGGGCAGATCAGGGTACCGGTAGCTGGTTTGCTTGCTCATCTGCTTTCAATCGCCCGATTCCGTTCCGAGGTTCCCGGGCAGGGGGGATGGAGTGTTTTCCTGGGCGTGATCTGTAATGATTCCATTAGTCTACGGTGATTGGTTCGGTCTTTCTGGAAGTCCTTGGGCCCTTGTCCTTATTTGACGGCAATCGGGTTGCCGGGTGAGCCGGTGGCGCCCTTGAGGCGAAGGGGGGAAAATATGAAGGCGAATTCATATGCTTTGTCCGCGGCCAACCTTTCGAGGTCCAGGTTTTCCAGGAGGTAGATCCCGTTTCTCGCGAGGAACATTTCATGCACGGGAAATGCAAGGCTCGCATCCTCACCGGGCACCGCTTCGACGGGCCACGTGTCGGAACCAACCAGGGCAACCTTTCTCTTGATGAGCCACTCCGCCGCCTTAACTCCTAACCCGGGTGCGCCGGAGTTGTACTCCTCGTTGTCGACCATCCATAGTTTGCCGTGCCCGGTTCGGATCAGGACGACATCGCCTTCGGTGATTTGGTGATTCCCAAGCGCCAGCGCCTGTTCTAGATCGTCGATGGTCACCACCTCCCCGACTTTCAGCCGATCGATCTTACGCACCGCCGCGATGTCGAGCAGCAGTCCGCGCGTGAAGAACGCCCCGGCATGTTCCACACCGAGTTTCTCCAGCCCGTAACTGCCCCCCATGTCGGTTCGTCGTGTCGAGTTAAAGAAGTAGTCTTCGCCTCCATGCCGGATTCCCACGTGACCGAGCCCGTCGAATTGCGTACCGATCTGCCCGATTTCCCCGGAGAACATCTCGTCGTGCCAGACCAGATCGTTGTCTCCAACCGGTCCGCCGGTGGGAGACCCGACAATGGACAAACTGAAATGTCGGTTGCCGAACAGGGGCATGCCGGGCTCGTACACCCGTCCCAGTTGGTAAATTCGCCCCTCCTTTACCAGGCTTGCGCCGGCAAGGACTTTCCGGGGCGTGATCCGGTTTGCGGCGCCCCGCTGCTCGTCTTCGCCCCATTCCGATGGGGGCAGGGGTTGCGCGGGCGGACTCTCGGCGATGGATATTGAACAACAGATGCCAAGGACGAAGGCGGGAACTAAACTTGCTTTGGGGGTCATTTTTCCTCTCCTTCCGCGGAGCACAGAATATATAGGGCCCCCGGGACAATTGACAATGAAGTTCCGCGACCGCTCCTGAGCTAGCGCCCCCGATCCGCAACCGCCTGGCATTCCAGGCAAAGTTCTGCGGCCTTGAACGCGCGTTCCTGGGTCATCGCGTTCTCGGTGCGGTTGAGGCAGTCGAGCACCAGTTGCCCAAAAAAGGGATAGCCGACCTTTCCGTTCACATCAAAGTGCTGTTCGCCCTCGCCCGTGCCCAGGTAGACCTGGTTTCCCGGGTTGTCCGAGGCGATGTCAACATACTTGCGCAGCTCGATAAAGCCCTCCTTCCCCATGATGACGGTGCGGCCGTCCCCCCAGGTTCGCAGGCCGTCGGGGGTGAACCAGTCGACCCGGTAATAAAAAGATGAGCCGTTGTCACCCACGAGCAGTGCTTCGCCGAAATCCTCGAACTCCGGATATTCCGGGTGATGAAAGTTTTCCACCCGGGCTGATGCGACGGTCGCGTCGGTTGCGCCGGTGTAATGAAGGAATTGCTCGCACTGGTGGCTGCCGATGTCGCAGAGAATTCCGCCGTACTGCTCCTTTGCGTAGAACCAGTCGGGGCGGCTGCCCGGCTTCCCGTGGCGATGGGGCCCGAGACCGATGACGTGGAGTACCCGGCCGATGACGCCCGAGTCGATGAGTTCGCCCGCGTACATTCCGCTCTCGGTGTGAATGCGCTCAGAGTAGTAAACCATATTTTTTTGCCCCGTTTCCATGGCGGTGCGGCGGGCCTGCCGAAGCTGTTCCTGCGTGGTGAAGGGGCTCTTGTCAGTGAAGTAGTCTTTTCCCGCCTCCATGACCCGGCACCCGATGGGTCCGCGAAGGTTGGGCACAGCGGCGGCGGTGACAAGCCGGACGTCGTTGTCGTCGAGAATCTCGTCGAGGGAACGGGCCGCTTTCACGCCGGGATAGGTATTGCAAAACTCCGCGACTTTTGCGGAGTCGGGGTCATAGACCCACTTGAGCTGGCCTCCGGCCTCCATTAGCCCGTTGCACTGTCCTCCAATATGCCCGTGGTCAAGGTGCGCGGCGGCAAACACGAATTCGCCCGGCTCCACGACCGGCTCGGGTTTTCCTTTCGGCGCGTATTTGGATCCATCTGCCTGTTGCTCGTTCATTCCGCTGCTCTCCCTGTGTTAGAGGCCGACTGTTTCCGCCCATCGCTTTTGCACGTAACTGGCCATTTGATCAAACTGGGACTCGATGCTTTCCACCAGGCGAAACTGGGTCCGGCAGCGGTCGAGATTGTGGTGTTCTCTGTGGGTTTTGAAATACGTGTCCCCGGCGAGGTAGTCGGTGAGAAAACGGAGGCCGTTCTCGTAGGTGATGAGCTTGCCGGAGAACGGGAGAAGTTCGACCTCGTCTTGGGTCAAAAACCCTGCCGCACCCTCCAGGTAGCCATTCACCAGCGCCTCGAACAGGGCGGGTTCCATCCGCACCAGGGATAGATCCCTTTCGTCTTCCTCGGTGGGGCTGGTGGCGGTTCGAACCATGTCGCCGAAATCAAAAAGGACCGAGCCTGGCATCACCGTGTCGAGGTCGATCACGCAGATGGGTTCCTCGGTTTTTTCGTGGAACAGAACATTGTTGAACTTCGTGTCATTGTGGACGATTCGCTCCGGAACCCGGCCCTGGGCCATGCGCTCCATGACCATGCCCGCCTCCCGGCTCCGGTCCTTGGCAAACTGAATCTCGTCGGACACGGCCGCAGCGCGTCCGACTGCATCCGTGGCCAGCGCCGACTCGAATGCGCGCAGGCGCTTGGGCGTGTTGTGAAAATCAGGGATGGTCTCCACCAGGCGCGGCCCGGGCAAGCCGACGAGTTTCGACTGAAACTCCCCGTAGGCGCGGGCTGCGCCGCGGACAATATTCGGGGAGGAGATCACGTCGTAGGACCTCGAGTGGGGCACGAATGCGTAGACGCGCCAATAGTTTCCGGCCTGGTCCTGAAGAAAGGACTTCCCGGCCTGCGTGGGCACCAGGCAGAGGGTGGCCCCGGGCGCGTTCCGCGAACCGGATGCAAGGTGTTCAGTGACGCGGAGAATA
>CAZTAB010000487.1:0-16818 GCA_964611475.1 uncultured Verrucomicrobiota bacterium
AATTCTACATGTTGGGGGATACGAGTGAGTATTACCCGTGCACCTTCCTGTGCCGGGAGAAGTTTCAGAGAGGAGAGATGGGGGAGTTTGCCTATGCGGAAGCGCAGTACCTGCACGACATGGAGCACATGTACGCCTCCTTTCAGTGGTCGGGGGGAGACGACTGGAAGCGGGTCGCGGGGATTCCGCCCATGTTCTACTGCAGTCACTCGGTGAGCATGGCGCTTTCCGTGACCGGAGCGCACGCCGTGAACGTGAGCTGTCTCGGATTCGAGGATCATCATGAAGATGCCATTTTCCGGCCGGGCGCCAACGAGTGGGACAATGTTTTCAGCAACCAATCCGCATTGATGCGCACGAGTGACGGCGGGGTGGCGCGCATCAACGAGATGCGGCGCAGCGGGTTTCATGGTGCCGACAGTGTCTACATGAGTTTCTACGGCACCGAGGCGTGTTATGAACAGAATCCGGCGGGATCGAGCTGGATCACCAAGGGGGACGGCCCGGCGGAAGACATCACCCGGCAGGTAACCTGCACCGGCCAGGAGGCCCCGTTTTGCGGCTATAGCCCGGTGCATGCCAAGGACCGGTTGCCGGACGGCTTCGAGGGGCTTCCCAATGGGCACAGCGGATCCCACGCGTTTCTTGCCGACGATTTTGTCCGGTCCTGCCTGGATCGGCGCCATCCGCCCTGCAACGTGTGGAGTGCGGCGCGCTGGACGATTCCGGGCCTGATCGCCCACGAATCAGCGAGGCACGGTGGCCAGATGATGGAAATTCCGGATCTCGGGGCGCCACCGTGACGGGATGCGGGAATGTCCGTGCGATCGGCAGGCGCCGTACCCACACGCCATTGTAGGCACGATGGACCAGGTCGATCCGGACGAGATCAAGGTGCACGCCATCGTTTCCGCCCCCCTTTGCTCGCAACCCGCAATCATCGGTGAACTATGTCTCCCCCGCCGGATTCCCGACCGTTGCGTTTTCCCGGGCATTTTGGTATCGTTGTCCTGGCATGATCAAGGACCGCTTGATAGACGTCGACTGGTCGTCGATGACCACGGGAGACCGCATCCGCCACCTGGAAGTCGAAGGCTTCGCCGCATTCCCGGGAACGTTGTCGCCCCAGGTGGTGGCGGATCTGCGCGCCGAACTGTCGCGGATTTCAACCGGGGGTGCCGGGTATACCGATCTGAAGCAGGTGCACAACGAGATCCAATGGGCGGGTCCGTTCGATTCGGTCGAACCATGGCCGGAGGATCAACGGTCCAAGGTGTCGCCTGCCGTCCGCCGGCTGCTTCGGGACTGGAACACGCGTGTCTGGGACTACGATGTCCCCAGTGTCCCGTCCGATCTGGCGAGCAGCGCGCACGGTATCAACCCTGGCCGGTGGGAGAGAGAATGAAGCAAAGAACGACCCATACCCTGTCCGTCCTGAGCGACGAGCTGGCGGAGCTCATCAAGGATTTCCGGCTGCGGCTGGGCATGAAAGGCGCGGGCTACCCGGACCCGGCCGTGGGGTATCCGCCCATGGCCGATGATTGGGGACTGTTCCACCAGGTCAGCGCCACCCGGGGCAGGGCGTACTACGGGAACGAAACCTACGGGTACAATCACCATCAGACCATCGCGAAATTCAGGAACCGATATGCCGTGACCTGGTCGAGCGGATTCAAGCATGAGGACCACCCCGGCCAACACGTCCGGTATGCCGTGTCGAAGGATGGATTGGACTGGGACCGTGACCGGGCGCTCGTCCCTCCGCAGGCGGAGGAGGCTATCGTCTGGAACAACATCGGCATGTTTGCCACGGATTCGACGCTCTATGCACTTGCCGGGAAGTGCAACACGAAGGGAAATCCGCACCTCGGCATGTGCTCCATGGAGGCGGAGCGGATTTCTTTGAATATTTTTTCCACCGAGGACCTGGAACATTGGGACCAGCACGCAAGCCTGACATCCGGGCCCTTCGTGTTCGAGGGGCCTCGGCAGACGCGGGACGGAGCGCTGTTGTGCGCGGGCGGCATGATCGATGACTGGAGCCAGGCCGTTGTACTCCGGTGGGAGGAACCCGCTGCGTTGGCCGGGGAACCGGAGCTCATCATGATCCCCAAGGTGGACGGGCTCGAGCCGATCCAGTGCACCTGGTATCAGGTGGAGGACGGGCGGATCCTGCTGTATCTCCGGGACGGGGCCTTTTCGTGCCGGCTGGCACTAACCGTCAGCGAGGACGGCGGCAAGACCTGGTCAACACCCCTTCGGACCGATTTCCCCAATACCTGTTCGCGTGCCTTTGCCGGACGGCTCGACGACGGGCGGTATTTCATTGCCGGCAACAACTACGACCGGTTACTCGATCGCCGGTCGATGCTGATTGCGGTCAGTAATGACGGGCTTGAGTTTGATCGCATGCATACCATCGTGTCCGGCAGCCCCACGCGACGGATCGAGGGCAAGCACAAGGAGGACGGGTTCCACTATCCCAATTGTCTGGCCGACGGGGAGAGGCTGCTTGTCACCTACTCCTACAACAAGGAAGACATCGAAGTATCCGTCGTCGATACGACTTCTTTCCCGTAGGCCGCCCGCTTCCGGAAAACGGGCGGGGAACATGCCCCGCCCCTCGCAAATCGGAGAATGTTTTTTACCTGATTCCATGAGGTTTTTGTCGTCATGGTCATTTCGTCATCGGCTGTATTTCATGCGATGAGAAACCGTTGCTTCCTGATCTCATGAATATTCGTTCTGTTCTGTCGGCGGACATCGTTCACCTCGACTTTACGCTGGATCTCCGTGCCCGGTCCACGACGCGGGTCAAGCATCCCGACTGGCTGGACGGGAAGGGCCTGCGGAAGGACATTGGCTTTTTCACCGGTCGAGGGCAGGGATTCGGACTTGTGGCGGAACGGGACGGGGAGATTTTCGGCTTCGTCGGGTGTGCGGGGCCGGTACGGGAGCGGACAGCGATTCAGCTGCACGGCCCCGTTGTTGCCGGTGGTGCGCGGCAGCAGGGAGTGGGGTCCAAGCTCTTGGGCCACGCGTTGGCAGCAGGGAGGAAAGTGTATGCTCCGGGATGCAGCGTGGTGAACTGGATGTCCACGGAAAACATCGCAGGGTCCGCGCTACTGAAGAAATTCCATTTCGAGATTCCCTACGCGGAGTGGTTCATGCGCTGCGAGGAGGAGGTGGCATCAATTCCGCGACTTCCCGGCGGGTGGCGGGTTCGAAGAGTCCGGGACCGGGAGGGCATCACGCGATCGTACGGGATCTATGGCGCGACATGGAGCGGAAAGAAGTCCGTGGACTCCTTTCATGCGGATGTCAGCTCTCCACCCAATGGAATGTACCTGCTCGAGGATGGAAGCGGAGCACTCGCCTTTTTTATCCTCATGGCCCGGTCCAATGGGAATGTCGACATCGAGTATTTTGCGGTCCGGCCAGACGTTCGGGGCCAGGGGGTCGGATCCATGCTGATGCGTCACGCGCTTCCCATGATCCGGGAAGAAACCGGAGGCAGGCCGGTGACGCTTACGGTGCACACGGATAACGATCCAGCGATCCGGCTCTATGAAGGCGCCGGTTTCCGGAAGCTGTATGCAATGGATTGCTGGCAGTTCGTTTTGTAGCGCCACCTGGTTCCGCCGATCACAGAAGTGTCGTTGAGAGGGATCGCCAACAGGATGGAAGGACCGTACGCGTATTTTCCCTGCCATGGGGGGGTGTTGTCTGCCCGTTGCATAAATCTAGCCATCGAGGGCCAAATGGGTAAGGCTTCCGGGCTGGAGGAAATATGGCGATCAGAAAGGACCAGACCCTTGTATTTATTGGAGACAGCATCACGGACTGTGGGCGCAGGGGGGAACATGCTCCCTTGGGGTCGGGCTATGTGAAATTGTTTGCGGACATGCACAGGATTCGTCGACCTGCCGGAAAAATCAATGTGATCAACAGGGGTATCGGCGGAGACACGGTGACGGGGCTGTGGGGGCGCTGGCATGATGACGTGATCAGGAACCGTCCCGATTTGCTGTCCGTGAAGATCGGGATTAACGATCTGCACCGCACATTACGCGGGGACGTGGACCCGGTTCCGCCGGATCGTTACCGGGAAGCCTATACTGATATTCTGCGCCGCACCCAAGAGGCATTGCCGGCCTGCAGGATTCTTCTGATTGACCCCTTCTACATCAGCACGGATAAGTCATCTGATTCCTTCCGTTGTCTGGTACTTGAGAAACTTCCGGCGTACCTACGAATCGTCAAGGACCTCAGCCGGACGTTTGGGACACTTCATATTCGAACGCACGCGCTCTTTCAGCGGCTTCTCAGGCATTATGAGCCGGAAACCTTTTGTCCGGAGCCGGTGCATCCCAATCTCACCGGACACCTGGTCATCGCGGACGCGGTTTATGCCGCCTTGACCGAGAGCTAGGGTCACGCGCTTCCCGGGGCGCGGCTGCGGTGTCTCCTTTCGCGCGGCTTTTCGGTTGAGACGGAGTGCGAATTTCCAGGTCTGTTTAGCCCCATTCCCCTGGTTTTCCCTGGGATCGTCAATTTCGCGACGTGGATTCATTGGAACGGTAGGTTCCCCTTTTGCTTTGCATCGCAAAGTCAGTCTCTGTGCATTCTTCGTTCAACTTGTGGCGTTAGTAAGTAAGGTCCTGTCCCTTTATCTGCAGGGAGAATCAAACTGGCTTCGGTGTGACGGATAGTTTTTAGTATCCAGAACTTGTGAGAGGCGAAGAATGAAAATTCGGGTGTATCTGGCCGGGGAGATCCACAGCGACTGGAGGTCGGCGATTGTGGAGGCGTGTTCGTCTCCCCTGTTGCCCCTCACGTTCCTGTCGCCGATCGTGGACCATGGATTGTCTGACCGGGTTGGAACGGAAATCCTGGGCGAGGAGTCCGATTCCTTTTGGTCCGATCACAAGTCAGCGAAAATCAACGCCATGCGAACCCGGACGATGATCGAGAAAGCGGACGTCATTGTGGCGAAATTCGGCGAGGAATATCGGCAGTGGAACACTGCGTTCGACGTGGGTTTTGCGGCCGCCCGGGGGAAGCCGATCATCGTGGTGCATCCGGCGAATCTCACCCATCCCCTGAAGGAGGTGGATGCGTCGGCCATGGCCGTGGCCCAGACCCCGGAACAGGTCGCGCGGATTCTGAAATACATTGTGGCGAAACAGGAGGGGATTGACACCTGAAGGTCGCCGACAAGATGAAGAGGTTGGAGGTCTTGTCGATTGCGTGCGCGCTGCTTTCTGGTGCCTGTTCGTTTGCATTCGGCGAATTGACGTTTCAAGAGCTGGGGAAAGGTTCTGACCATCGGATTGTCGTGGCGAACGACCTCCTCGAGGTCCAGTTTGAGCCGCGCCGCGGCGGCGGCATCAGGCACCTGATTGGAAAGACCGATGGCTTCGACCGGGTTCATTCGCAGAACCGGTTCCTGCTCGACATGTTCATGCGTCAGCCCTACCCGGGCGAGATGCAGGAAGCGAACTACGAATTCGAGATCATCGATGAGCGGCCACGCCGGGTGGGAGTCAGGATGCGGCGTACCGCAGCCGTCTCTCCTCACGATGGAATCCGCCTTTTCAAGACGGTTTGGATCAACTCGGGAAGCCGATCTCTTACCGCAGCCTACCAGTTTCTGAATGCCTCGGCGGCCTACCGCTCCTTTTCCTACTGGACGCAGCATTTTGCAGTTGCCGGCGAGTCGGAGGTAAACGACCGATATGTGCGTCCGGCGACGGACCGGCTGGACGTTGTTCCATTTCCCGGCGGAGACCGCTATCTCGATGTGGTCGAACGGCCGGCCGCCGGCTGGACGGCGGTCATCGACCCCCTCGAATCGATCGGAACCGCATTTGTTCTCGACTTCAACTACCTCCGGTGGCTTTACAACGCATTTTCCGCGTCAACCGTCGAGTGGTTTACCGACCAGATCACGATCGGCCCGGGCCAATCCTGGACAACGGAGTTTTTCATCATCCCGTTTTCAGGATTTGATAGTCTTGCCTTTGCATCCGACCGGCTCCTGGCGGATTCCGTGGTGGATCGCAGGGATGGCGGCCTTCGTGTCAGGCATCGGTTGATGGCGGTGAACGAGCCAATCCTGGACCTCATGATTCATGCCGCGGCAGTGAGTACGGATGGTGATGAATCTGATGGATCACTGTCTGTCGGGGTGATCGGTCCGGAACCGGTCGAACTGGAGCAGCATATCCCATTCGAGAACGCGACAAACCAGATGGTCCTCACGATTTTACTCGGTGTCGGTGGAGAATTCGGGACGTATTTTGTCAACCTGCCGGATGGCGACGGAAAGACCGGGAGGCTTGCCGACCTGCGCCCGGCCCCGGGCAAGGTCAAGCAGTACCCGGATCGGCCGGATGACCTTGGCATCCGGCGCAATGGCAGGCTGGATGTTCTGTTGCTGGCCGGCCCCGGGTCGAAGCGATTCCAGATTGATCGAATCCGTGAATTGGACAGACCGGGCGAAGTGGAATGGAGCTGGTACAACTCGCGGGTGATCATGAACGCGCGGAGTCACGGTGTGGACTATTTTCCCGCTGATTATCACGAGTTGACCGGTTTCGATGCGATAATTCTTTCCGCGCTGGGCCCGTACGTCCTGGAAGATTTCTCCAAAAACATGTTGCGGGAGTACATGGATGTTGGTGGCCGGGTTCTGGTGCTGGGGGGCGCGGACGCGATGAATGGGTGGACGGGTGCCGGCAACCCCCTGGCGGAGATTTTCCCGGTTCGCGACCCGGCGCCGTTTCGAATTCGACCCGTTTCGCCCTCTTCGCCCATGGCCACCACCGTGCCCCGGCTCGAGGATTTGTTCTCCGAATCATCTCCAGTGGTTCACTTTGCGCATGCGATGGAGCCGGCATCCGGCGTGAAGACGACGCTGCGAATGGGTGCGGAGCCCTTGCTGGTGGAACGGAGGGTCGGCGACGGCAAGCTGATGGTATTTCTTGGCACCGCCTTCGGTCCGGATTCGGCGGATGCATTTTGGAACTGGGAGCAGTGGCCGCAGCTTCTTGAGCGGGTGCTGCTGGATTGAGAAGAAGTTCGTCACGGGAGAAATTGAAATATGCTGAAAGGAAAACTGATTCACGGGGAGATCCTTGACGCCCTTGGCACGGCGGGTCACGGATCAAAGGTTCTGATAGCGGACGGAAATTACCCGGCCTCCACGACGGTGGGATCCAATGCCATATTGGTTCCCCTGAACCTGTCGCCGGGACTGGTAAGCTGCACGCAGGTGCTCGATGCATTGCTCACGGCGGTGCCGGTCGAGTCGGCCGAGGTGATGCAATACTATCGGGAGGGCCCCTACGCGCTCTCGTCGGACCCGCCGATCTGGAGCGAATTTCGGGCGCTTCTGAAGAACCATGGACAACCCGACGAACTCAGCGAACTCGATCGGTTTGTATTCTACGAGGCCGCGCAGCAGTCGGATGTCTGCATCACCATTCAGACCGGCGACCAGCGGGTGTACGCCAATTTGCTGCTCACGATCGGGGTGATCAAGCCGGATTGATGCGCCATGCGCAAAGAGCGCTGAGCACACAGAGAAGGGTTCCCACGTAGTAGCAGGCGGAGGGGTTGAGGTCGACCAGCCAGCCGGCGCCGAGTTGTCCGATCGCCATCCCGGCGGCCCCCGCGACGTGGGTCGCCCCGACGATGCGTCCGCTTTCGTTTTTTTCCGTCACTGCGTTCATCAAAGGAGGCATGGTCGTGGACAACGCCCAGGCCGCGCCGGTGTAGAGAATGCCGCAGATCCACAGCCCGAGGACCCTGTCGGCCAGCAAGGCGGTGCACAGCGTGGTGACGGGAATGATGACGGACACCATCCTCACGGTCTTCCGAATTCCGAAGTGATCGCAGAGTTTCCCTGTTGTCATCTGGGTGATGGCGGCGCCCACCAGGCTGGTCGTGGCGTAGAAGGCGGGCGTCTGATTTTTTCCCGTTTCCATAAACAGGAGATAGGGGAATGCCACTGAAGCTGCACCCCACATGCACGTCGGAAGGAAGCGTATCGCGAGCACCCAGCGAATGTTCCGGTTTGACAACAGGGCCCGGTATCCGCGCATGGCCTCAGCGATCGAGCCCCTTTCATGGTGTGCAGAGCCAACCTCGGGAAGCGTGAACGCACCCGCGCCGACAATGAGGGCCATCCCGCCGATCATGATCCACCCCATTGGCCGGTATCCCCACGTATCGGCAAAAGGGCCGCAAATGAAACTTCCGATCGCCATGCCGAATGTCCCTGCCACGAAAAAAACACCCGTTCCCGTCCCGAGCCGTCCCGTCGACACGGCGCGCATCAGGTAGCTCATGGAGCCGGTGATGTAGAACGTGTGCCCGATGCCCATGGCGACCGCGAGAGCAATGAGCAACGCAGGCATCGAGACGAGAAAGAATACGCCGGATAGCCCGAGTCCGCCGAATCCGATCAGGAGGGTTCGGCGTGAGCCAATGCTGTCGGCCACCGCGCCGCCGAACAGGAAAAAAATCCCAGATGTGATCATGGAAATTGCGAAAAGCGCGCCGGTCAGACTGGGCGGCTGTCCCAGGCCTTTTTCGACATAAGCGGGCAGAAGGGCCCAGTACGGAGCCACCAGCGCCGACGCAGTGGCGAGAATCGCGAGTGGAATCAGAAATTGTCGCATGGGGGAAGTTCGGGGCGAGCTGAAGTCAAACGGTGATTTCTGCGCGGTCCTTGTAGCGATCAACAATCACGTTTCCCCGTTTCTTATTGCAAGTTCCGGCCAGGAACCCTCTGTAGCCTCCGCCGAAATCGGATGGAGTTTCCCCTTTGTAAACTTCAGGCCGGCCGAGGAACTCCCCGGTTTCCAGATGATGCGGAAATGTCTCGTGGACCGGATAATTTCACTTCGAATTGCGAATAGCTAGAAGGAATGTTGACGAAGGCTGTTGCAACCAGGAGAACCCGACCTCAAGAGGAGCGAATTCTTTCATCGCGACGAGTGAACCGAATCAAGGCGCACAGAACAAGGGCTGCTCCGAACGCACACACGACGGTGGCTCCGGTTGGAAGATCAAGGGAGTACGAAATGGTTAGGCCCAGCATGCTGGTCAAGATCCCCACCAGCCACCCGGTGACCAGCCGGCCACGGATGGATTGTGCCAGCAGGATGCCGCAGACGATCGGGACGATCAGGAAGGAAAAGACCAGTAGCACACCGGCCAGCTCGACCGAGCTTGTTACAACGAACCCGAATGTCACGTAGAAAAGAAAATCCCACGCGCGGACAGGCATGCCGCGGGCGAAGGCCTGCTCCGGCGCGCGCGAAATCAGGAGCAGCGGTTGCCGGATCGCATAGTGCAGGGCTCCCACCAGGGCATAGATGCTTGTAATTTTGAGCACTTCGTTCCACTCCACGAACAGGAGATGTCCGACCAGCAGGGACTTCAACTCCTCGCTCCCGTCCGGGGTGCGGCTCAACACCAGGATGGCGGCCGACGCGGGGATTGCATATTACAATATCGAGAGAGATTCCCCGTTGTCCTTCTCTGACAATGAGAGAATAAAATCCACTGCCCGGTCCCCCCACTCATCCGGGGAGGGGAAGGAGGCGGCTTCTTCGCCCCAGCAACTTCGCAGCATCTCGGTGTCGATGATTCCCGGGTTGACGGCGATTGCGGCGAGTCCGGCGGGGAGTTCCTGCGCGAGCGACTGGGTGAGCCCTTCCACCGCCCATTTGCTGGCGCAGTAGGGTCCGACCTCCGGCGAAGTGGACCGGCCCCATCCCGAACTCATGTTCACGATCACGCCACGTCCATTCTCCATCATGGCCGGGAGGAAGGCGCGGAGCATGTTTGCAATGCCCACGACATTGACTCGGAGGAGGTCCGTAAACTCTTTTTCCGGTACCTTCCACAGCGGCGCGGTTCGATTCATGACGCCGGCATTGTTGACGAGAAGATCCGGGGGCCGCGCCGTGTCCAGCAGGCTGTCGGCCCAGGCTTCCACGTCGGAGCCTTCGGCGACGTCCACGGCATGGAATCGGTGGGGCGCAGGGTGTCGATTCTGCAACTCTTCGATCCGATTCGCTGATCGGCCGCAGCCATACACCGTGTGGCCCTGCCCGATCAATCGCTCCGCAAGCGACGCCCCAATGCCGCGGGTGACACCGGTGATCAAGACGGTTCTTCTGGATTTATTGTCCATTTCAGGAAACTTCAGCATCCTGAACGGCGAACATCGAACATTCAACATCGAACATCAGGCTGGCCATCTCGTTACGTCGCTGCAGCTCTTGCAGCCAGCTCGACTACCGTTGTTTCAGACTGCTTTCCGCATTGGCCAGCGGCTGTTCGCCACGGGTCACGGGGGTGTGATCCCGCTTGAGAGCCACGCCCTGAGGGAGGCCGGGGAGTTGGCGCCAGGCGTGAATTTGCAGGGGATCGGAGGCTTCCCTCGGGTTCGTTCAAGCCTACACCGTATATCGCCGACGCTCCCCGTTGCAGAAGATGGGATGGGAATGTCTTGCCCTATTCGTAAGTCGCTTGCTATGGAGGGTGGAGAGGGAGGAGAACGATGGCACAGTACAAGGGCGCAGTAATCGGGCTGGGATGGATGGGCATGTTATATGACCTGGCCCCGCGCATCATGGACCGGTTCGACGTAGACGACGTAGACCGGCCAACCCCGCCGCTGGATGTTCACAGGAGGTGGCATCATCACCAGCACCCGGGCGAGGAAGGGCTCCCGGCCGGGTTCGTAGAAGCCCTGATCGACCGGCCGGAGATCGATCTGGTTGCCGTGGCGGAACGGGACCCGAAGCGAATCGAGGTCTACAAGGAACGTCATGGCATCGGCAGCACCTACACCAATGCGGAAGAGATGCTGCGGCGGGAAAAGCCGGACATCGTTTCGATTGCCACAAACTGCAAGGGCCGGGCAGATCTGATCTGCCTCGCGGTGGAATGCGGGGCGAAGGGCATCTTTACCGAGAAACCGATGACGCACACGCTGGAAGAGGCGGATCGTGTGGTCAGGACCTGTGCGGAGGCGGGCGTTCCGCTGGCGGTGGGGGCCATCACGACTTCTCATCCGTCCTTCGGCAAGGCGAAGCAACTCGTCAACGACGGAGTCATCGGCGAGCTGGTTTCGATTGAAACGGAGTCCCCGCATTCCCAGCAGCAGGAGTGGTCGTACTTTCTGGAGCAGACGCCATCGTGGGTGATCGGGGCCAACGACCCACCGATGCGCGAGTCGGGGACCGACGAGTTTGCCGGGCAGGGATTGATGGCCACGGAAGAGGGATTGATGGTTCATTTCCGCCGCCGCGCGCCGGCGGTGCGGCTCACCGGAAAGGATGGGGAACTTGTTTTTACCGTGGCTGACGGATGGAAGCTCTGGAAGGACGTTGAGACGCCGGATGGCGTGCAGCGCGTACAACTCCCGGACCCTCAGCCGAAATTCTTTTATCCTTGGACGGGCGCGTATCTTCTAGCCGACGTGATGGATTGCGTCGAGGGGATGCTCGACGAACCGAAGATTTCCGGCCGCCGCGTTCACATTGCGCTCGAGATCGAACTGGCGATGAAGCAGTCCTCGGCCCGGGGCGGTGTGAGGGTAGACCTGCCGCTGAAGGATCGTTCGGTGGGACTGAATTACGACTGGTTTCGTTAATGCCGACGCAATCCGGCTCACCGCGGAGTTGTCACTGGGGCGTGGCCGGCTTGATTCCGCGGCGACCGGAGAGATGAATCTGCTCAACCGTTGCGGATCATCATGAACCGATGCAGAATGAAATCGAATGTACTCGTGATTTCTGCCGAAATCACAGCAACAAGAAGGAATCGATCATGAACCACCGGACTCTGGGCTCTAGCGGCATCCAGGTTTCCCCTATTTGTCTCGGCACGATGACGTTCGGGTCTCCCGTGGGGGAGGCGGACGCGATCCGGCTGATGCACGAGGCCATCGATCTGGGCATCAACTTTATCGACACGGCCAACTCGTACGAGGGGTATGACCGGGTGCTGGGAAGCGCCGGGGGCGTGGCGGAGGAGATCGTCGGCAAGGCCCTGAAAGGGCGCCGCGACGAAGTCATCCTGGCCACCAAGGCCTGTGCGCCGGTGGGGCCGGGCTCGCTCGACCGGGGACTTTCCGCGTGCCACATTTTTCGCGAGGTGGACCGGAGCCTTGCGCGCCTGCAGGTAGACCATATCGATTTGTTCATCATTCACTGGCCGGATAAACTCACGCCGCAGGAAACGACGCTTGAGGCGCTCGACCAAGTCGTGCGGCAGGGCAAGGTTCGGTGCATTGGCGCGTCGAATCACTCCGCCGCCCAGCTGTGCGAGTTCCTCTGGCTCGCCGAAAGGCACGGCTGGGCCCGGATGACCTCCTCGCAGATTCCCCTGAGTCTGCTGTCGCGCCATTTTGAAAATGACTTCACCTTTTGTGAGCGGCATGGGATTGGCGTGACACCGTACCAATCGCTCCAGGGAGGATTGCTGACCGGCAAGTACAAGCGCGGCGAAACCCCGCCTGCGGACTCCCGCGCTGCGGAGAAACCGCAATGGGTCTGGGAACGGGATGATGCGATGTACGACAAACTGGAAGGCATGGAGGCGCTGGCCGAGGCGATCGGGGTTCCTCCGTCGCAGTATGCACTGGCCTGGGCGTTGGCTCAGCCCGCCATCCGTTCGCTCATCGTCGGCGCCAAGCGGATCGAGCAGGTGAAGGATGCGCTTCAGGGTGCGGACGTAGCCATACCGGAGGAACATTTCGCCAGGCGCGACGAGTTGTTCCCGCCGCCCTGGAAGCAGTCGGATCCGATTCGCGGATAACGTGGACATCGCGCTGTCTGCTGGCACGTTTTACGAAATCAACGGAGAGGTGAGTACGTCCGGTCGTTTTGTCGACTTTCCCACGGATCAAAACGTGTTCCCGGAGGTACTCCAGTCCGGCCTGGATGCCTGATTGCCGTTACGGGTCCAGCGTGCTGATCTTCGCCCGATCTCCGGGCACAAGGGTCCAGGCGTCGGGCGGGAGCTGCTTGGGGTCGTAGTCGTTCGATTTCAGCCTTGCGATCACCCGGTCCGCAGCGTCTTTCCGGGTCAGCGCGCGCCGTTCGAGGATGTAGACACGCGGTCGGCGTCATGGGAGCGCGAAGCCATTCCCCCAACTGGGAAATATCCCCGTTTGTCAGAAGGTCTCCCATGCGCAGTGAACGCGCCATTTCTGACAGGCCGTACCAGATTGAGGGCCGGAGGTTTGTTCAGGTTGAAATCCCAGGGAAACTTGGAGGAGGAGGCCGGCTACCTTCCCGTTTTTTCTGGTTCTTCCCTGTGCGCTGCCTCATGCTGAACTAAAGTTGCGACGTTGGTTCCGGTTTGTAACCCTTTGGACGGCCACAAGGCCTGTTATTCCCATGAGGTCCAGGTGATTGCTATGCGACGATGGTATGTGTTTGCTTTTCTTGGCTTTGTCGTGCACGCCCAGCCATGTACGGTGGACGGCGAAATATTGAGGAAATGGCCGTTGGCGAATGGGGACTTTTCCACGTTCGTGGTTTCCGGCGCGCCGGAAGAAAATTTCCTGGCGACCGGACATGAACCGACCTATCGGAAATATCTGGATCGCTGCCTCCCGGCCCGCTGGAAACCGGAAATCGTCAGTGGCGAGCACGCATTCCACAAGGCGGAAGCCGCCCCGCTGACTCCGGCCGACCTTCCCTACCATGTCTTTGCCAAGCTGAACCAGCCGTCGGCCGCGGTGATTCAAACGACGCGCGCGGGAACGGCTTGCTTTTCACAGGATGTGTCCTTGATGCCGGGGGAGTATCGGCTGACGGTTGCGGTTTCCGGCACATCGGGAGCGAAGACCTTTGTCTCTTTCACGTCCGGTGGAGTGGAAATTTCCGGCGCACCGGTGGATTTGGGCTCCGCTGAGGTTGAACTTCACCTGGATGTGACCTCGCCCGGAGGGCCGTCGTCGGTGCGGATCGGCGCGACTGCGGCCGCGGGTCAGGTGGTGACATTTCACCGGGTGGAACTGGGGATCGAGAGGTTGGAAACGACGACGATCCCGTTCGACGGCGGATCGAAGCTGGGCGGGATCGTGCTGCCGTCGCGACCGACGCTCGCGGAGGAATATGCCGCCTACGAATTACAGTGGTACCTATTCAGAATGACCGGGAGAGTTCCCGGCATTAAAGGGCGTGACCGAACCCACGGGGGAACGAAGATCCTGCTGGGACGGGCGGTGTCGCGTGGGGTTCTAGAATCGCTGCGGGGTCTTCCGGATGACGCATATCTGGTCCGCGCGGCGGGAAGGAAAATTTTCCTTGCCGGCCGGACGGACCAGGCCACGCTTTACGCTGCGTATGATTTTCTGAAACAGCAGGGATGCCGGTGGATCGTGCCGGGGGAGGACGGAGAGACCGTGCCGGTCCGGAGTGCCCTGCAGCGTGCCGCGGAGAAGATCGAGGCGCCGGATTTTGACTGCCGAGGATATCACGTGCTTCCCATGGACCACTTTCTGGGGCCCAATGGTGAGGAAGGGTGGGTGTCCATCGACCTGGACGAGTATCTCGATTGGTCCCTTCGTAACCGGATGAACGGGATCCGTTTTTCCGGGATCAAGTCCTATGATTTTGGGGCGCACCGTGGCCACGGATGGATCCAGATATCGAACCACTCGTTCAACAGCATGATTGCCTCCCATGAGAAGTATTTCGAAGAACATCCGGAATGGTATCCGCTCGTGAAGGGAAAGCGCGTGCCAAAGAGCCATCTTCCGCCCGGTTTCCCGAATCAATTGTGTATTTCAAACCAGGAACTGCGCAACTACACCGTGAACCTCGCGATTGAGCTGTTTGAAACAAATCCCGAAATGAGGATGTTTCCCCTGATTCCCATGGATGGTCCCAGCTTGTGGTGTGAGTGCGAAGGCTGCAAGGCGCTGGATCCGCCAGGGATCGACTGGTCAAAGCACGCGGACACGGGTGACGTGGTCGGGATGACAGACCGGTACGTGAACTACGCAAACGAAGTCGCCTCACGTGTCGCGGAGGTGTTGCCGGAAAAGCGAATCCTGATCCAAGCCTACGGCTATACCATCCGGCCGCCGAAGCATGAGAAGCTGCACTCCAACCTGGTTGTCCGGTATGCCAACCTCTCCCGGCCGGGACAGGGGCCGCTGGGGGAGAGCATACTCGAGAAGAGTGTCCCGATGTGGGATACTTGGCGAGATCAGCTCGACGGGTGGCGTGCGGCCGGCGCCAAGATGTCGCACTACAACTACATGGACTGGGTGAACGCGGATGCCTCCCTTTTCTGGTACTTTACCCTGTCCGACGTCACGAGGACCCTTCATCGAAAGTACGAATTCCGTCAGTTATTCGGTGAAACGGAACCCAACCAACGCGTCTCTGTTCTCATGTTCCAGATTCTGGCTGAAACGCTGTGGGATGTGGACACCGACTACAGGGACGTTATCCGGGAGGTGTGCCGGCATTTCTACGGCCCTGTTGCCGAGGAGATGATTGAGTATAACCTGGTGATGGACCGGGCAATCATCGACAGCGACGCGTGGAAAAACTGGAAACAAGTGGAGGGCCAACTGTGGGGGGAGGGATGGCGCAGCAATCAACATCAGGAGATTCCGCTTCCCGTCCTCGAGGAGGGGCGAATGTTGCTCGAGCGTCTCGCAAGCCGGGTGAAGAAGGATCCGGTGCTGGCAAAACGCATTGCCCGTGCGCGGCTTGGGCACGCTTATCTGACGTACCTCCGGGCAAATGTGGATCCCCACCCGACGATTGAGACAAAGGCCGTCGCCCGGCAGGCATTCGACCTCATCCATTCACTTTGGATGAATGATGGTGTCATCATAAAAAGGTTCAGTGCTGAAAAGCTCAGGAAGTTTTCCTATCCGGCGATTGAGGGGGACGATATCGACCGGGAATAATTGTCACGGAAACAACCCCGACAGGGCTGGAGTGGAATGCCAGTGGGGGATAATCTCCGGCTCCAGCCGGGCTCCGTTAAACAAAGATTTCCTTGCTGTGGCGGGGCCATGAAGACCGACCATGATTCGCCTCCGCCCAGGTCGCGGCGAGGCATGTCACAAACGTGAATAACTACGCCTTCTGCCAGACCATGGGCCTGGGATCACCACTTTCCGGCCGCGGGATGGAGGGCCAGCGCCCGTATGGATCGGTTCCCCGGCAGTGGATGGAATTGTCAGCCCAGTCCGGCTGGATCGGCACCACCTCCGGGGGGCAGTACCGGATGGTGAGCCCGCAGCGGCGTCGATCGCTGTGATTGGGATCGGAGCCGTGGGCGAGCATGTCCGCGTGCAGAGACATTTCACCGGCTTTCAGGCAATCGTAGACCGGTTCGCCGAGGTTCTCGATGCCCCGGATCTCCTGGTTCAACACGGAAGGGGCGTCCGTATCCCGCCATTCGAGATGTCCCATTGTGTGGGTGCCTGGAACAAACCTCATGGCTGCGTTTTCCTCGTCCGTGTTGTCGATTGCCAGCCACACAGTGACGGTGCGGGATGGCGAGAAAGGCCAGTAAGATGCGTCCTGGTGCCAGGGCACCTTTTTCGGATCGTGTGGCAACTTGCAAAAGAAATGTGAGCCCCAGCAGATGACATTGGGCCCGACCAGGTCCTCCACGTGATCGAGAATTCTTGGGTCCGTGACCAGGTCGTAGAGGCTGCGGCAATGTACGTGGTATCCGTTGATCGAAAACCCGTCAAACCCGTCATCGGCCGCCATCAGGGCCGCCATAAGCATGTCGAAGAATTCCCGATTT